>NZ_WWCX01000011.1:0-118007 GCF_009857655.1 Duganella vulcania | reverse complement strand
GCGAATATGCAGAAATGCAGGAATTCGCGCACGCCGCGCGCCAACAGCTGGCCGTGCTGCCTACCACGCCGCAGCAGGTCGCGCTGGCGCGCGGGCTGGTGGTGTGCGTGCTGATCGCCGCCTGCGCCGCGCTGCTGGGCCGCTGGCTGCTGGGCTGGTTCACGCAGGACCAGGAGATCATCGCGGCCGGCGCCACGCTGCTGTGGCTGACCGTGGCGCTGGAGCCGGGCCGCACCTTCAACCTGGTGGTGATCAACGCGCTGCGCGCCGCCGGCGACGCGCGCTTTCCCGTGATGGCGGGCGCCCTGTCGATGCTGCTGGTGCTGGCCGGCGGCAGCTGGCTGCTGGGCGTGGTGCTGGGCTGGGGCTTGCCGGGCGTATGGATCGCCTACGCGGCCGACGAATGGATACGCGGCCTGATCATGTGGCGCCGCTGGCAGACCCACGCCTGGGTGCCGCACGCGAAGGCGTCGCGCAAGCGGCTGCGGCCGGCGATCGTGGTCGAGGGCTGACAAAAAAAATGGCGCCTCGCGGCGCCTTGTGCTGCGGTGCGCGGGCTTACTGCACCGTGAGGATGACCTTGACGGTGTCGTCGACCTGCGACTTCTCGATGTAGCCGATGGCCTGCGGATCGGCCGCCACGGCCTTCTTCACCTCGGCGCTGGAACCGAGTTCCTTCGGCGCGCTGGCCTTGCCGGTAAACACCAGCTTGGACCAGATGGCCTTGACCTGGGTGGCGTCCTTGTCCAGCACTTTTTTATAGAACTCGTTGCGCAGCGGGCCGTCGGTGTGCTCGATCGGCGTGAACAGCGTCGATTTTCCGAGGAAGAACTGGGCCGCCTGTTCGCTGAACATGCGGGTGGCCGGATTCTTCGGGCTGACGATGACCACGATCTCGGTCGCGAACACGGGCGCCACGGCCAGCCATGCGCCGGCCGCCAGCAGTACTTTTGCGATTGTCGTTTTCATGTGGCTGCTCCTCAGAAGACGAAATCGATGGCGGCGGCGTACACGTTGACGGTGCTGCCCGCAAAGCCTGGCTTGGCGTTGAGGAAGTAGCCGTCGCCGTCGCGCGTCTTGATGCGGTCCATCTGCACCTTGAACGCGGCCGACTTGTAGAAGTCCCAGCGCAGGCCGATGCCGGTGGTCGATTGCAGGCCGGACTTGATGGCGGCGTTGGTGCCGGCGGTCAGCGGGGCCAGCGGGCCGGTGGTGGGCATGGAAGCGAAGTCGCGGATGCTGTCCTGCTTGACGTCGCCGTGCACGATGAACGGCACGAACTTGCCGTAGCGGTAGCCGGCCATGATGTACCAGGAGCTGGTGTCCGGCACCAGGCGCGATTCGGTCTTGCGCTTGGCGTATTCGGCCTGGCCGATGATGTTGTTGTAGTCCATCGCGATGCCGGCCGAGGTGAAGGTGCCCTTGATGTCGGTGAGCTTGACCTCATTCGCCACCGAGGTCAGGCCGACCTTGTTCAGCGTGCCGACCAGCCCGGTCAGGCTGGCGTTGTCGTAGATGCCGAAGCTGGCCTGCGAGCGGCCCAGGCGATAGGTGAACGGGCCGTTCTCGACCACCAGCTGGGTCGAGATCACCGGCTTGAAGTCCACGTAGTAGTTGCCGGGCGCGCGCACCTTGGCGCGGCCGATCGCGGCCTGCGCGGTGACGGTGGTGTCGCCAAAGCTGTGCTGGTAGACCACGTCGCCGCCGTCGGCGTTGTCGGCCGTGACCTGGCGGTACACCTCGTTGGGCGGGCGCAGCATGGTGTTGGCGTAGCCGACGTTGCGCACGTCGGAGATCATGTAGACCGGCAGGCCGATGCGGCCCAGGCGCAGCGAGAAGTCGTCGTTGAGCTTGATCTTGGCGAAGGCCCATGCCAGCTCGGCGCCGAACTGGTCGTTATTGCCGGACTTGCGCACCAGGCCCTGCGCGGTGAACGAGATGGTGTCGCTCCACTTGGCGGTGGCCTGGATGCCGAGGTTGGAATCGACGCCGGGACGGGCGTCCTTGCCGACGCCGGAGGCCTGGTTGACGCGGTTGAATTCGGCCTGGTCGGAGTTGGTCATGGTCAGGGCGCCGGTGCCGAAGCCGCTGACGGTGATGGGCATGCCGTCCTGCGCATGCGCGGACGCGGCCAGGGCGCTGAGGACTGCTAAGGTGGTGATCGCAAGCTTGGGTTGTTTCATCGTGTACCCCTCCGTAGGTTAATGGCGACTTTGTATGTGGTGTTGTGCGCTTTTTTCAGTGTGGCCCGGAGAGGCGGTGGCGTGGGTGTTTTTCTGGCAAATTGTCACATTCCCGTTGTTCATCGGCAACAAATTGCATATTGGGAGCGTTATCACGTGATGCAAACGGCAAGCTTGCCTAAAGGCGGTCCTTGATTTGGACGGGGTTGTCGGCCGCTTGCCGGCCTGGCTGGAGCTGGACGTTTACGACACAATTGGGGGCGGCATTTTGCGGAAGCCGACGGCCAGGCGGTTCCACCCGTTGATGGTATTGATCGCCAGCGTCAGGTCCACTTGCTCCTTCGGCGAGAAGTGCGCCTGCAGCAGTTCGTAGTCGGCGTCCGGCGCGCGGGTGGCGGCCAGCTGGGTCAGGGCCTCGGTCCACGCCAGCGCGGCGCGTTCGCGGTCGGTGAAGAAGGGCGTCTCGCGCCAGACCGCCACGCCGTGCAGGCGCCGTTCGGTCTCGCCGGCCTTGCGGGCGTCGGTGGTGTGCATGTCGACGCAGTAGGCGCAGCCGTTGATCTGCGACGCGCGCAGCTTGACCAGTTCCAGCAGCGGCGCCTCCAGTCCCAGCTTGTTGACCGCGACTTCCAGCGCGATCATGGCCTTCATCGCGTCCGGCGAGGCGGTGTAGAAATCGATACGTGCGTTCATGGCGTGCTCCTTCGAAGTGGTTGATGCGTCCATTCTAGGAGACCCATCGCGGCCTGCGGGAGGCCAATCCGGCCGAAAAACGCTAGACCACGACGCGGGCCGATTCGATGGCGGGATAGAACTCGCGGTCTTCTCTTTTCATGCGCTCGTACAGCGTCCTGAGCACGCGGTTGGCCTCGTCGCGGAAGGTTTCGGGATGTTCGGCCAGCTGGCGCGGCGTGTTCCAGCGCCCGGCGAAGCCCAGGTAGTCGCCGGCGATGCCGTCCATCTCGCTGCGGTAGCGCTGGCTCATGCCGGCCAACATCGCGTTGCCGCTGGCCTCCAGCGCGGGGTAGAGCGCGCGGTCCTCGACGGCCAGGTGCAGCTTGATCACGCCGCTCATGGCGACAATGCGCTGCGAGATGTCGGCCGCGTGTTCGGCGATGCCGGTTTGTACCAGCCGCCGCAAGTCGGCGATGGCGCTCAGGATGTCGATATGCTGGTGCTTGAATTTGTCGATGTTCATGGTGGTTCCTGGTTGGGTAGGTTAGCGGTGGAAGTCGACCTGGAAGCGCACCGGCCCGACCACCTGCACCTCGTGCTCGACGCGCGGCTCGACCACGCCGTGGCGCTCGGGTGTCAGCAGCACTTCCT
Organism: Duganella vulcania; assembly: GCF_009857655.1. Classification (NCBI taxonomy): domain Bacteria; kingdom Pseudomonadati; phylum Pseudomonadota; class Betaproteobacteria; order Burkholderiales; family Oxalobacteraceae; genus Duganella; species Duganella vulcania. Next base: position 114,498 of record NZ_WWCX01000011.1, on the reverse strand, counting down.
CGGGCGGCTGCGAAGGGTCGGTGATGCGGTACAGCAGGCTGCCCTCCAGCACGGTGATGCGGCCCCACACGTCGTCGGCGGTGGTGTGGGCGCGTTGCAGGGCGGCCGGCACGGTGTCCTGCGTGAAGACGGGGCTGCTGCGGTAGTGGGCGGCGTTGGCGGGGATGGTTTTCATGACGGCTCCTGGGGTGAGGCGACTTTCACTTCGCCGAAAAAGCCATATTGCAGGCTGGCGGCGATGCGGCGGGCGACGGTCTTGAATTCGGCCGCGTCGGCGGGGTTGAACAGGCGGGTGGCGGCCGCTTCGAACAAGGTCAGCCAGCGCAGGAAGTGCTCCGGCGTGACGCCGTTCAGCAGCATGTGCTTGCCGAAGACGTTGCCCTGGAAATTGCGGCTGCCCAGCATGACGGTGCTCCAGAAGTCGACCATGCGCGCCAGGTGCGGCGTCCAGTTGTCGCCGATGGCGACGTCGAACACCGGCTGCAGCACCGGGTCGGCGCGCACCTCGTCGTAGAACTCGTGGACCAGCGTGGCGATCGATTCGGGAGTCAGGGGCAGTGGGTTCATGATGGACTGGATGGCGCGTGAAATTAAACTGGCATTTGGAATACTACATTAATTTTTCCGGGAGCACAACCGGGGTGGGGCGTTGGAATTTCAGCGGCCGGCGGCGGCGCGCTGGGCGGCGGGCAGGTTGCGGGTGATCGCGCGCAGCATCTGCTCGACGTCGATCGGCTTGGCGATGAAGTCGTTCATGCCGGAGGCGATGCACTGCTCGCGTTCGGACAGCATCACGCCGGCCGTCATGGCCAGCACCGGCAGCTCCAGTTTGAGCTCGTTGCGGATGCGGGTGGTCGCCTCGAAGCCGTCCATCTCGGGCATCTGCACGTCCATCAGCACCAGGTCGTAGCGGTGGGCCTCGGTGCGCAGCAGGTCGAGCGCGGCGCGGCCGTTGTCGACCGCCTCGATGTGGGCGCCGGCGTAGGACAGCATGCTCTTGGCCACCAGCTGGTTGATCGGATTGTCCTCCACCAGCAGGATGCGCACGCCGTCGATGCGCTGGCCGGCCGGCGCGCCGGCGTCGGCGCTGGCCGCCACCGGCGCGCCCGCCAGCGCCTGCTGCAAGGTCTCGTTCAGCCGCGCCATCGTGACGGGTTTGAGCAGCACCGCGTTGGCCGCGTCGGCGCCGTCGGTGTGCAGCAGCTTGCCCTGGCCGAAGGCGCTCACCATCAGGATGATGGCGGGGCAGTTCCGCGGCATGGCGGCGCGGATGGCCTGCATGGTTTCCAGGCCGTTCATGCCGCGCATGTCCCAGTCGACCAGGATGGCGTCGTAGCGCGTGGCGGCCGCGCGCAGCAGGGCCAGCGCCTGTTCGCCGGAACCGGCGCGCTCGCAGCTCCAGCCGCGCGCGCCGATGGTGCGGCACAGGTAATCGGCGCTGACCGCGTCGTCGTCCACCACCAGCAGGTGCTGGGCCGGCAGCGGCGTGCCGGCCTGCGGCAGGTCGGCGCCGCGTTGCAGCGGCACGGTCAGCATGAAGGCGCTGCCGGCGCCGGCGTCGCTTTGCACGGCGATCTCGCCGCCCATCAGCGCGGCGATGCGGCGCGAGATGGCCAGTCCCAGGCCGGTGCCGCCGAAGCGGCGCGTCATCGAGGCGTCGGCCTGCGAGAACGGCGCGAACAACTGCGCCAGCTGGTCGGGCGGGATGCCGATGCCGCTGTCGCGCACCGTTAAGCGCAGCGTGAGCGCGCCGGTCTGGCCGCCACCAACGCGCTCCACCAGCACCGTCACCGAGCCCTTTTCGGTGAACTTGATGGCGTTGCCGACCAGGTTGATGAGGATCTGCTGCAGGCGGTGGCCGTCGCCGACCAGCGACTGCGGCACGTCGGCCTCCACGCCGATCGCCAGCTCCAGGTCCTTCTCGCCGGAGTTGACCGTCATGATGGTGGCGATGGCCTCCAGCACGGCGCTCAGCTGGAACGGCGCGGGCGCCAGCTCCATGCGTCCGGCCTCGATCTTGGAGAAGTCCAGCACGTCGTTCAGGATGCTGAGCAGCGAGTTGCCGGACGACCGTATCATCTCCAGGTATTTCTGCTGGTCGGGCGAGAGCGCGGTGTTGTTGAGCAGGTGGGTCATGCCCAGCACGGCGTTGAGCGGCGTGCGGATCTCGTGGCTCATGTTGGCGACGAACTCGGACTTGGCGCGGCTGGCCGCCTCCGCCAGGTCGCGCGCGGTGATCAGCGAGCTTTCCGATTCGCGCAGCGCCGCGGTCTTTTCCTCGGCCAGCGCGGCGGCGTAGGCCTGGCGCGCGGTCAGGGCCCGCACCACGCCGAAGAACAACAGGCTGATGATGGCGCCGGCCAGCAGCACGATGTGGGACTTCTGGCGGTCGATGGAATTCTCGAACGCCGGCAGGGAAGTGAAACGCAGCGTCCAGCGGTGGTGCAGCAGCACCAGCGGCGCAGTGCGCAGGTAGGGGTTGGGATACTGCAGCTTGTCGCTGTCGCTGCGGTTGCCGCTGGCGTACAGGCGGCCGGCGGGCGTGGTGTCCGGGCCGTCGAAAATCTCCAGCAGCACCACGTGGTCGGATGGGTCGAGCAGGCCGGCCATCATGTCGTCGGCGCGGATCGGGCTGTTGGCGTAGCCCTGCAGCGTCTCGACGCGCGGCGCCGGCCCGTCCTGCTTGCGGTAGATCGGGAAGTACATCAGGAAGCCCGGGCGGCCCTCGCCGGTATCGTTCTGCACCAGCGTCACCTTGGCCGATAGCACCGGCTCGCCGGTGCGCGCCGCCTCCAGCAGCGCCGCCCGGCGGATCGGCTCGGACATCATGTCGTAGCCGAAGGCGCGCAGGTTCTGGCCCTGGAACGGCTCCAGGTACAGCACCGGGACGGACGCCGCGCCCAGGGCGGCGCCCGGCCGGGTCCAGACGCGGAAGTCCGGGTGGCCCTGCGCGCGCACCCGCCGCTCCAGCGCGTCGCGCTGCTCCGCCTGCACCAGCGGGCTGTAGCCCAATCCCATCATGCCGGGGAAGCTGCGCCGCAGGTCGAGCGCCTCGACATAGCCACGCCACTGCGCGCGGCTGGGTTCCGGCTCCGCGTTGAACAGCGCGCGGGCGCCGCGCAGGCCCGATTCGTACAGGGCCATGCGGGCGCTGATGCGTTCGGTGATGTCGCCACATTCGGTGTCGAACTGCTGGCGCGCGCGGCGCTCGGTGTTGAGCGCGACCAGGTGCCAGACCACCACCGTCAGGCCCAGGCCGACCAGCAGCGTGGCCCACTGCGCGGCGCTGCGGCCGTGCACCGCGCCGCTCATGCGCCGGCGTTCGCTGGCGTCGGCGCACAGCACCATGCCGATCACGCTGCACAGCACGACGAAGCTGTCGAGCGCGATCAGCGCGTCGTTCAGCGTGCCCACCGCGAACGGCCCCAGGCCGCGCACGGTGCACAACACGGCGCCGCCGGCGGTCGCGATGCACGACACGGTGGCGCCGCGCAGGCCGTAGCGGTAGGACGCCCACGCCACGCACACCATGAACAGGTAGGGCAGCCAGCCGGGATCGTCGTCCGAGGTGTAGCGGCGGCCGAAGATGCCGGCGATCAGCGCCGCCAGCAGCAGCAGCGACAGCGCCGCCTCCAGCACGGCCGGCCAGCGCCAGCGCCGCCGGCGCCACGCCAGGATGGCCGGCGCCACCAGCAGCATGCCGGCAACGTCGCCCACCCACCAGGTCAGCGCCACGGTGTTGAAGGCGCCGGCCGGCACCAGGCCACCCAGCACCAGCGTGGTGCTGCCGATGCCGGCGCTGACCAGGCACACCAGCAGCGCGACGATGGCGAACTTGTAGACGTCCTGCAGCTGGCGCAGGGGGCGCGAGGTGTCGGTGTAGCGGCGCATCAGCCAGGCGCCGGCCAGCGCCTCCAGCGTATTGCCGACCGCGATCAGCAGCGACGCGGTCACCAGCCCGGTGGTGAACGGCAGGCCGTTGGTGGTGAAGGTGGACAGGTTGGCGGCCAGCGCGCCCAGCAGGATGGCCGGCCAGGCCCGCTGGCCCATCAGCAGGATGGCGGCAAAGGCGATACCGGACGGCGGCCAGACCGGGGTGGCGTTGGTGTGGGCGAAGGCCAGCATCAGGCTGGCGTTGGCGATCAGGTAGTAGCAGGCGGTCAGCAGCACCAGCGCAAGCGGTGTGGGGCTGGACGGGGCGGTGGACGGCGTGGCCGGAGCGGAGCCTGCTCGCATGGCGATCGATTGGATTGTCTCGGTGGCAATCACTATACCCCGAAACCGGGCGGCGCTGGGTGGCGCGGCAGCCGCCATCCGCGCAAATTTGTTGGGTTTATGCAGTACAACCATAGCCAAACGGGGGGGCAGCATGTAATACTTTGATATCATCTTTCTAGTGAGTGGCGCTGCTCATGGCGTTGAAACAGTATCTGCCGTCCACCCTCAGGTCGCGCCTCAGCGGCCTGGTCATGCTGCTGGTGCTGGGCGCCACCGTCATCGTGACGGTGGTGGCGCTGATGCTGGCCGAGCGCGACATGAAGGAAGTGATCGGCAGCCAGCAGTATGCCTTGCTGTCCGGCGCCGCGGCCCACATCGACGAGCACCTGGCGGGCAAGAAGGCGATGCTGGCGGCGCTGGCGGAATCGCTGCCGCCGGCCACGCTGCGCGACCCCGTGGCGCTGCGCGCCTATCTGAAGGCGCGGCCGACCGCGCGCAGCCAGTTCTCGTTCCTGGAAATCTACGACGCCGACGGCGTGCTGACCGGCGCGCTGGAGGAGGCCATGCCGCAGCAGGCGTTCCGCGCGGCCGGCCAGGAGTGGTTCGACCTGACGCTGGCGCGCAGGCGCGGCGTGGTGTCGGCGCCGTTCGCCAGCAAGCTGGCCGGCGCGCCCACGGTGCTGATCACCGCGCCGGTGTTCGACAGCGAAGGCCGCGTGGCGCTGGTGCTGGCCGGCGGCATCAACCTGCTGCACTACGCGCCGTTCGAGTCGCTCAGCGCGCTCAAGCCGGGCAGCACCGGCTTCACCTTCATCATGACGGCCGAAGGCATCCTGCTCAGCCATCCGAACAAAAAGCGGCTGCTGCACAGCATCAACGAGCGGCCCGGCACCAACCGCGCGACCGAAATGGCGCTCGGCGGCTTCCAGGGCTGGACCGAGGCGGAGAACAAGGACCAGGTCATGGGGATCTATTCCTACCGCCGCCTGCAGCACGCGCGCTGGATCGTCGCGGCGCGCTTCCCCAGCGACGAGGCGCTGGCGCCGCTGCGGGCCTTGCGCTACGAGGCCGCCGCCGCCGCGATGGCGTTCACCGGCCTGGCTGGCCTGCTGTCGTGGCTGGGCATCGCGCGCCTGCTGCGGCCGTTGCAGCGGCTGCGGCGCAATGTCGTCGAGATCAAGAACAGCCGCGCCGGCATCCAGGTGCTGCAGCTGGACCGCAAGGATGAAATCGGCGAATTGAGCGGCGCCTTCTACCGGCTGATGGCCGAACGCGAGGCGGCCCAGCTGCGCACCTTCGAAAGCGAGAAGCGGGCCCGCATCCTGGCCGACAATCTGCCGCTGCTGATCGCCTACCTGGACCGCGACAAGCGCTACCTGTTCACCAACGAATACTACCGGGTGCAGTTCGGCATCGATCCGCACACGATGCTGGGCAAGACCGTATCCGAAGTCTTCGGCGCTTCCGCCGACAACTGGCTGGGCGACCTGGACCAGGCCTTGCAGGGCGGCCGGCTGCATTACGAGCGCGCGTTCGAGCGGCGCGGCCAGCTGGTGCACTTCCTGGTCGACCTGGTGCCGGACATCGCCGCCGGCGGCGAGGTGGTGGGCACCTACCTGATGGCGATGGACATCACCGACCGCAAGAACGCGGAGCTGATGCAGGCGGCCGGCGAGCAGCGCGCCGCCGCCGCCAGCCGCGCCAAGAGCGAGTTCGTGGCCAATATGAGCCACGAGATCCGCACGCCGATGAACGCGGTGCTGGGCGTGGCCTATTTGCTGGGGAACACGGAGCTGAGCGCGCAGCAGGCCGAGTACGTGGATATGATACGGTCGTCCGGCAACGTCCTGCTGGGCATCCTGAACGATGTGCTGGACTTCTCCAAGATCGAGGCCGGGCGCATGGAACTGGCGCCGGCCCCGTTCCAGCTGGACGAGGTGCTGGAGGCGGTAAACACGGTGATGATGGCCAATGTGGCGGCCAGCGGCCTGCAGCTGACCATTGCCACCGACGCCGCCGTGCCGCGCGCGCTGGTGGGCGACGCCATGCGGCTGCAGCAGATCCTGATCAATTTGGTCGGCAACGCCATCAAGTTCACCGAGCGCGGGCAGGTGCTGCTGCGGGTGGAGCGGTCGGCCAACAGCATGGCAGGCCACGCGGGCGATGCGGTGGGCCTGCGCTTTGTGGTGCGCGACACCGGCATCGGCATGGACCTGGAGCAGCAGAGCCGTTTGTTCGAAGCGTTCAACCAGGCCGACGCCTCCACCACGCGCCGCTTCGGCGGCACCGGACTGGGATTGGCGATCTGCCGCCGCCTGGCCGAGTTGATGGGCGGCGATATCGCCGTCACCAGCAAGCCGGGCGAGGGTAGCGAGTTTGTCGTCACGCTGCCGTTCCTGCTGCCGCGGGCCGAGGCCCACGCCGTGCCGGCGGACGACAACGACGACCCGGCGACGCACCGGCTCAAGGGGCTGCGCCTGCTGCTGGTGGAGGACCATCCGCTGAACCAGGTGGTGGCGCGCGGCATGCTGGAATACGCCGGCGCCAGCGTCGACGTGGCGGAAAACGGCCAGCTGGCGGTCGATTGCCTGCGCGAGCGTTCCGACGACTACGACATCGTGCTGATGGACGTGCAGATGCCGGTGATGGACGGTTTCGCCGCGACCGCCGTGATACGGCGGGAGCTCAAGCTGGACCTGCCGATCCTGGCGATGACGGCGGGCGTGATGCAATCGGAGCAGGAACGCTGCATTGCCGCCGGCATGAACGATTTCATCGCCAAGCCGATCGACGTCGAGCAGATGCTGGACATCATTTCGCGCCATATTCCGGCCGGGCGCCAGCGCTGAGCCCTTGCAGTTGGCGGCGCCTGGCTGCATTTCGCGCCGGGCGCGCGCATTTCGTCGCATCGTCCTCCGGGGCGGTGGGGCGCCGGCTAGAGTGGAGCCACATTCACTCACCGGAGCCCACCATGCGATCCACCAGCCTTGCCGCCTTCGTCCTGTCCACCATATCCGCCCTGATGCTGGCCGCCGCGCCGGCCGGCGCCGCCGACCTGAAGATCGCCGTGACCGGCGTGGCCAGCGCCAATGGCACGATCATGGTCGCGCTGTACAACTCCGCCGAAACCTTCCAGCAGAAGCCGTTCCGCGCGGCCGCGGCGCAGGCCGTGGCGGGCACCACCCAGATCGAGTTCAAGGACCTGCCGGCCGGCGAATACGCCTTCTCGCTGTACCACGACGCCAACGGCAACGGCAAGATGGACGCCAACCTGGTCGGCGTCCCGACCGAGGACTACGCCTTCAGCAACAACGCCATGGGCAAGTTCGGTCCGCCGAAGTTCGCGGCCGCGCGCTTCGCGCTGCCCGCCGACGGCGCCGTGCAAAGCGTCAGCCTGCACTGACCGGGAGCCGAACATGAACCACACGATGAACAGCCGCCGCAAGTTCCTGTCCCGTGGCATTGGCCTGGCCGCGCTGGGCCTGGGCTCCGGCGCAGCATGGGCGGACAGCGACACCTACCGCCGCTTCCACCAGGCGCTGGACCACGATCCAAGGCTGCTGGCGTATGCCGGCATCGAGGGCGAGTTGTCCGGCGACGCGGCGATCCACGGCCGCATGCCGGATGACCTGCGGGGCGTCTTCTACCGCAACGGGCCCGGACGGTTCGAGCTGGGGGGCGAGCGCTATCACCACTGGTTCGACGGCGACGGCTACGTGCAGCGCTGGCAGGTCGGCGGCGGCAAGGTCGCGCATCGCGGCCGCTTCGTCGCCACCCAGAAGTTCACCGAGGAGACCGCGGCCGGCCAGTTCCTGTATCCCGCCTTCGGCACCTACATCGACCGCAGGCCGGTCAAGACCAACGACACCATCAACGTCGCCAACACCAACCTGGTGCCGTTCGCTGGCCACGTGTACGCCTTGTGGGAAGGCGGATCGGCCATCGAAGTCGATCCGCAAACGCTGGAGACGCGCGGCATCAAGACCTGGCGTCCGGACCTGCGGTCGATGCCGTTCTCCGCGCATCCGAAATCCGATCCCGACGGCGGCCTGTGGAACTTCGGGAACATGCCGGGCGCGGACAAGCTGGTGATCTACCGCCTGGACCCGGCCGGGCAGGTGGCGCGCACCGCCGTGATCGACGTGCCGCAACTGAACATGGTGCACGACTTCGCCGTCAGCGCGCGCCACCTGATCTTCCTGGTGCCGCCGTACGACATGAAGCCCGGCCGGGAGACCAGCTACGGCGAGAGCCTGCGCTGGGCCGGCGACACGCGGCCGTTGCGCGTGGTCGTCATCGCCAAGGACACGCTGCAGCTGCGGCAGGTGTTCGAACTGCCGGCGCGCTCGGTCTTCCACTTCGGGAACGCGTTCGAAGACGGCGCCTGCACGCGGCTGGACGTGGTGCTGCACCAGGGCGACACGCTGCCCCAGCTGGGCACCATGATGCGCGGCGAGATACAGCCATTCCGCGACGGCTCCAGCACCGTGCAGCTCACGCTGGACTACGCGGCCGGCCAGGCGCGCGAGGCGAGGCTGTTCGGCGCCAGCGAGTTCCCCCGGGTGTCGCCGCAGGTGGTGTCGGTGCGGCACCGCAGGCTGGCGGTGCTGGGCGTGGCGCCCGGCACGCCGGACGACAGCTTCAACACCGTGAACCTGATCGACACCGACAGCGGCAAGGCGGACAGCTATCGCTTCGACGCCGGCTGGGTGGCGGAGGAGCATGTGCTGGTGCCGCGTCGCGGCGCGCGGTCCGAGACCGACGGCTACCTGGTTGGCGTGGCGCAGGACACGCGGCGGCGGCAAACGGTGTTGACGGTGTTTGATGCACACAACGTCAAGGCCGGCCCGCGGGCGATGGCGCGGCTTTCTTATGCCTCGCCGCCCTGCATTCATGGTAACTTTCTGGCGGCCTGAAAATTTTTGGAAACAGCGATGAACCACCGCAGCACACAAGCCCCGCCGATGGCGCACCCCCTGGACCTGATGCCGTTCTTCCGGCGCTGGCCATCGTCGACCCGGCGCAACCTGCTGTACACGCTGATCTGGAATTTGGGTCTGGCCACGGTGCTGACGGCAGTCGAGATGCATTGGTCGAACTATGAGCAGCCGGTGGTCAAGCACTGGCTGCCGATGCTGTTGATTACGAACCTGATCGGCTTCCTGATCCACTTCGGCAATCTCCTGGCCAATGCCGTCAGCGGCGGCTGGCCGCGCCGCGCGCGGGGATTGCCACGGATGGTGTTCAGCTCCTCGCTGGTGGTGGTCTGCGTGCCGCTGGGTCTCGGCATCGGCAACGCGCTGTTGAGCGGGAAGAGCGTCTTTCAGTTCATGGCCAACCGCGACGCACTGGTCCAGACGCTGGTGGTGGCGGCGGCGGTGGCCTTGCTGATGTACCTGGTGAGCAGCAGCGCGGAGCGCAAGGTCGCGCAAGCGATGGAAAAGGCGCGGCAGCAGGAACTGATCGCCTCCAGCGCGCGCATGTTGGCGGAGGCGCGGTTGCGGGCCTTGCAGGCGCAAATCGAACCCCACTTCCTGTACAACACGCTGGCCAACGTGGTGAGCCTGATCGGCCCGCAGCCCGCCAAGGCCCAGCATATGCTGGAGCGCTTCATCGACTACCTGCGCGCCAGCCTGGCTGCCAGCCGCAGCGAGGAGGCCACGCTGGGTTCCGAGGCCAGGCTGATCGCGGCCTATCTGGACGTGCTGGCGGTGCGCATGGGCGAACGGCTGCGCTACCGCATCGAGGTGCCGGACCGGCTGCGCCAGTTCGCCATCGCGCCGATGCTGCTGCAGCCGGTGGTGGAGAACGCCATCTCGCACGGCCTGGAACCGAAGGTGGAGGGCGGCGAGATCGTCGTCAGCGCGGTGGAGCTGGGCGAGCACCTGTGCGTGCAGATCAGCGACACCGGCGTTGGCCTGGGCAGCACCATGTCGGCCAAGCCGGGCGGCGGGGTAGGCCTGAGCAATCTGCGCGAACGGCTGCGCAGTTTGTATGGCGGCGCGGCTCGGGTAGAATTATTGGAAAACCAACCCTGCGGCATGATGGTGCGCCTGATGCTGCCTTTGAATGCGAGTCCGACATCGATACACTCCGAGCACTGATCGCCGATGACGAAGAACATCTGCGCGACTATCTGGAAGGCCAGCTGAAAACCGCGTGGCCGGAATTGAAGGTGGTGGCCAAGGCTGCCAATGGCCTGGAAGCGCTGCGCCTGATCGACGAGGAGGCGCCGGACGTGGTGTTCCTCGACATCCGCATGCCCGGCATGACGGGGCTTGATGTGGCGGCCCGGCTGGTGGCGGGCGCCAAGCCGCCGCGCATCGTCTTCGTCACGGCCTTCGACCAGTACGCGGTGGACGCGTTCGAGCATTCCGCGGTCGATTATCTGCTGAAGCCAGCCAGCCTGGAACGGCTGGAGAAAACGGTGGGCAAGCTGAAGGCGGCGCTGCGTCCCAGCGAGCCGGCGGCCGCGGGGGGCATCACGGCGGCGACGCTGCAGGCGCTGTTGCAGCAGCTGGGCGGCGCGGCGCCTGTGGCGCCGGCGCCGGCGCCATCGCTGCAATGGATACGCGCCTCGCAAGGCGAGCAGACGCGCCTGATCGCCATCGACGAGGTGATTTACTTCCAGAGCAACGACAAGTACACCAGCGTGTTCCTGGCCGACGGCGAGAGCCTGATCCGCACGCCGATCAGCAAGCTGCGCGAACAGCTCGACGAGCAGCAGTTCTGGCAGATCCACCGCAGCGTGATCGTCGCCGCGCGCCACGTGGCCGGCACCCGCCACGATTTCCGCGGCCGCCTGATGGTGCAGCTCAAGGGCCGCGACGAGCAGCTGGTCGTCAGCCGCAACTACGTCGACCTGTTCCGGCAGATGTAAAAAAGCCCCGTGTGGCATTGCAACGATCGTCGCAATGCACACACGGGGCTCTGTAACGCTATCCGGCCCGGCTTAATCGTGGGCGTAGATGTCGTTGTCCTTGGTCTCGCCGACGAACAGCGCACCGATCACCGCGGTGATCAGCGCGACGACGATCGGATACCACAGGCCGTAGAAGATGTCGCCCTTGAAGGCCACCAGCGCGAACGAGATGGTCGGCAGCAGGCCGCCGAACCAGCCGTTGCCGATATGGTAGGGCAGCGACATCGAGGTGTAGCGGATGCGGGTCGGGAACATCTCCACCAGCATCGCGGCGATCGGGCCGTACACCATGGTCACATACAGCACGAGGATGAACAGGATCACAACCATCATTGGCTTGTTGATCTGCGTGTCGTCAGCCTTGGCGGGATAGCCGGCGCCCTTGACGGCGGCGGCGACTTCCTTCTTCAGCGCGGCTTCGGCATCCTTGCTGGCCTTGTCGAAGTTCAGGCCGTCCGGCGTCATGGTGGCGTTGAAGGAGGTGATTTCCTTGTCGCCGACCTTGATCTTGGCGACGCTGCCGGCCGGCGCTTCCTGCGTGGTGTAGTTGACCGAGGCCTGCGACAGCATGCCGGTCGCGATATCGCACGACGATGGGAATTTCTTCTGGCCGGTCAGGTTGAACTGGAAGTGGCACGACGCTGGGTCGGCCACCACCACCACCGGCGAATTTTTCAGCGCGGCTTCCAGCGCCGGATTGCCGTAGTGGGTCAGCGCGCCGAACAGCGGGAAGTAGGTCGCCGCAGCGATCACGCAGCCGCCCAGGATGATCCACTTGCGGCCGATGCTGTCGGACAGCTTGCCGAAGAAGATGAAGAACGGGGTCGCCAGCGCCAGCGAAATGGCGGTCAGGATGTTGGAGGTGGCGCCGTCGATCTTCAGCACTTGCGTCATGAAGAACAGCGCGTAGAACTGGCCGGTGTACCACACCACCGCCTGGCCCATGGTCAGGCCGACCAGCGCCAGGACCACCACCTTCAGGTTGCGCCATTGGCCGAACGCTTCGCTCAGCGGCGCTTTCGAGGTCTTGCCTTCAGCCTTCATCTTGGCGAAGGCGGGCGACTCGTTCATCGACAGGCGGATCCACACCGATACGCCCAGCAGCAGCACCGACACCAGGAACGGCACGCGCCAGCCCCACGCGGCGAATTCCTTCTCGCCGATGGCGGTGCGGGTGCCCAGGATCACCAGCAGCGACAGGAACAGGCCCAGCGTGGCGGTGGTCTGGATCCACGAAGTGAAGGAGCCGCGCTTGCCGTGCGGCGCGTGCTCGGCCACGTAGGTGGCCGCGCCGCCGTACTCGCCGCCCAGCGCCAGGCCTTGCAGGATGCGCAGCGAGACCAGGATGATGGGAGCGGCGATGCCGATCTGCTCATGGCCCGGCAGCAGGCCGACAATGAAGGTGGACGCGCCCATGATCAGGATGGTGATCAGGAAGGTGTACTTACGGCCGATCATGTCGCCGAGGCGGCCGAACACCAGCGCGCCGAATGGGCGCACAATGAAGCCGGCGGCAAAGGCCAGCAGCGCGAAAATGAAGGTGGTGGTTGGATCGCCGATGAAGAACTGCTTGGCGATGATCGGTGCGAGCGAACCGTACAGATAGAAATCGTACCATTCGAAAATCGTGCCCAGCGAGGACGCGAAGATCACCTTGCGTTCTTCCGGCGTGATGCCGCCGCCGGCGGGCAGGTTTGCGGTACCTGGTGATGTTGCCATATTTGTCTCCTGTAATTTTTTGGATTTCCCCAGCTGAGATAGTTACAACTTTGTCAGCTTGCGCCCAGTGTGGCCCGCGAAGCTTACGTCAAGCTTGCTTGAAACTTACACGAAACTTACAGAAATATTTGCGAACGACCGTACTAAAATATGCTATTCTCGATTCACTAAAAACACCCACTCATAGGAGACTTTCATGATCGACGCCGTCATTGTTTCAACCGCCCGCACAGGTTTGGCCAAGTCGTGGAAAGGCGCGTTCAACATGACGCACGGCGCCACGCTGGGCGGCCACGCGCTGCAGGCGGCGATCAGCCGCGCCGGCATCGAGGCGGGCGAGGTGGAGGACGTGCTGATCGGCTGCGCCAACCCCGAGGGCGCCACCGGCGGCAACATCGCTCGCCAGATCGCGCTGCGCGCCGGCTGCCCGGTGACCACCGGCGGCATGACCGTCAACCGTTTCTGCTCATCGGGCCTGCAGACCATCGCCAGCGCGGCCCAGCGCATCATCGCCGGCGAGGGCGACATCTACGCCGCCGGCGGCGTGGAGTCGATCTCCTGCGTGCAGCAGGAAATGAACCTGCACATGTACAAGGATGTCTGGCTGGACCAGCACAAGCCTGAAATCTACTGGACCATGCTGCAGACGGCGGAAACCGTGGCCAAGCGCTACAACATCAGCCGCGAGCGCCAGGACGAATACGGCGTGCAGAGCCAGCAGCGCGCCGCCGCCGCGCAAGCGGCCGGCCTGTTCGACGCCGAGATCGTGCCGATGACCACCGTCATGGGCGTGGCCGACAAGGCCAGCGGCATGCTGCTGACCCGTGAAGTGACCATCTCGGCCGACGAGGGCATCCGCGCCGACACCACCTACGAAGCGGTCTCCAAGATCCGCAGCGCGATGCCGGGCGGCGTCATCAGCGCCGGCAACGCCAGCCAGTTCTCTGACGGCGCCTCGGTCGCCATCGTCATGAGCGCGCAGGCCGCGGCCGCCAAGGGCCTGCAACCGCTGGGCATCTTCCGCGGCTTCGCGGTAGCCGGCTGCGAGCCGGACGAGATGGGCATCGGTCCCGTGTTCGCCATTCCCAAGCTGCTGAAGAAGGCCGGCCTGAAGGTCGAGGACATCGGCCTGTGGGAGTTGAACGAAGCCTTTGCCGTGCAGGTGCTGTACTGCGCCGACAAGCTGGGCATCCCGATGGACCGCCTCAACGTCAACGGCGGCGCGATCGCGGTCGGCCATCCGTACGGCGTGTCGGGCGCGCGCCTGACCGGCCATGCGCTGTTGGAGGGCAAGCGCCGTGGCGTCAAATATGTGGTGGTCACCATGTGCATCGGTGGCGGCCAGGGAGCGGCAGGCCTGTTCGAAGTGGTGTAAGCCATGCGGTCCCTACTGCTGTCGCGCCGCGACCTTGGCTTCATGCTGTACGAGTGGCTGGACGCGGAGGCGCTGACCCGGCGCGCCCGCTTCAGCGATCACAACCGCGAAACCTTCGATGCCGCCATCGACACGGCCGAGCAGCTCGCCACCGAGCTGTTCGCGCCGCACAACAAGAAGGGCGACAGCCAGGAGGCGCACGCCGTGCCGGGCGAGGGTTGCCTCAGCGTCGAGCACATTCCCGAAGTGAAGACGGCGCTGGACGCCTACTCGGCCGCCGGCCTGATGGCGGCCGGGCAGGACTACGAGCACGGCGGCATGCAGCTGCCGGTGGTGGTGCAGAAGGCCTTGTCCGCGTACTTCACGGCGGCCAACGTCGCCACCAGCGCCTACACCTTCCTGACCATGAGCGGGGCCAACACCTTGCTCAAGAGCGCCACGCCGGAACAGGTGCGCCGCTACGCCGAGCCGATGTTCGCCGGCCGCTACTTCGGCACCATGTGCCTGTCGGAGCCGCAGGCCGGCTCGAGCCTGTCCGACATCACCACCCGCGCCGTGCCCGACCCGCAGCCCGGCCTTGAGGGCGAGCGCCAGTTCCGCCTCAGCGGCAACAAGATGTGGATCTCGGCCGGCGAGCACGAGCTGTCGGACAACATCATCCACCTGGTGCTGGCCAAGATCCCTGGCCCGGACGGCAAGCTGATCCCGGGCGTGAAGGGCATCTCGCTGTTCATCGTGCCCAAGTTCCTGGTCAACGACGACGGCAGCCGTGGCGAGCGCAACGACGTCGTGCTGGCCGGCCTGAACCACAAGATGGGCAACCGCGGCACCAGCAACTGCCTGCTCAACTTCGGCGAGGGCAAGTTCCAGCCGCAGGGCAGGGGCGGCGCCATCGGCTACCTGGTTGGCCAGCCGCACCAGGGCCTGGCCAATATGTTCCACATGATGAACGAGGCGCGCATCGCGGTCGGCCTGGGCGCGGCCGTGCTGGGCTACACCGGCTACCTGCACGCGCTGGACTACGCGCGCAACCGCCCGCAGGGACGCCATCCGGCGCAAAAGGACCCGGCCCAGCCGCAACTGCCCATCATCGAACACACCGACGTGCGGCGCATGCTGCTGGCGCAGAAGGCCTACGTCGAGGGCGGCCTCGGCCTGGTGCTGTACAGCGCCCGCCTGGTCGACGAGCAGAACAGTGCCGAGACGCCGGAAGCGCGCGAACATGCGGGCCGCCTGCTGGACTTCCTGACGCCGATCACCAAGTCCTGGCCGTCGCAGTGGTGCGTGGAGGCCAACAGCCTGGCGATCCAGGTGCACGGCGGCTACGGCTACACGCGCGAGTACAACGTCGAACAGTTTTATCGCGACAACCGCCTCAACGCCATCCACGAAGGCACGCACGGCATCCACGGCCTCGACCTGCTGGGCCGCAAGGCCAGCATGCAGGACGGCGCCCTGTTCAAGGCCTTCGGTGCCGAGCTGCGCAAGACGGTGCGCAAGGTGCGCGGCAGCGTCGGCGCGCCGGATGCGGTGCCGGCTGGCTTGGCGGAGATCAGCCAGGAGCTGCTGGCGCACGCCGATGCGCTGGACGCGGCCTGGCAGGCAGTGGAAGTCGTCACGCAAAAGCTGTATGCTGCCGGCGACATGAACAAAACCCTGGCCAACGCCAGCCTGTACCTGGAAGCGGTCGGCCACGTGGTGGTCGCCTGGATCTGGTTGCAGCAGGCCTTGCTGGCGGCCGCCGCGCTGGATAGCGGCGACGCCGACTTCTATCGCGGCAAGCTGCAAGCCTGCCGTTATTTCTTCCGCTGGGAATTGCCGAAGGTCGAACAGCAGCTGGAACTGCTGGCCAGCATAGACACCACCACGCTCGACATGCGCGACGCGTGGTTCTAGACAAGCGAGACAAGATGATCAAGCACATCGTAATGTGGAAATTGAAGGACCATGCCGAGGGCGCCGACCGCGCCGCCAACGCGGCCAAGATGAAGACGCTGCTGGAAGGCTGCGTCGGCCTGGTGCCCGGCCTGCTGAAGCTGGAGGCCGTCGTGGCCCAGCCGGGCCTGGAGGCGACCTATGACGTGATGATGTACTCCGAGTTCACCGACAAGGCCGCGCTGGACGAGTACCAGAACCATCCCGACCATGTGGCGATCAAGCCGTTCTTCGCCGCCGTGCGCGACGCGCGCCAGTGCATGGACTACGAAATCTAAGGACACCGACTATGCGTACTACCCAAGAATTGTTTTCCCTGGCCGGCAAGACCGCGCTGATCACCGGCGGCTCGCGCGGACTGGGCCTGCAGATGGCGCTGGCGCTGGGCGAGCAGGGCGCCAAGGTCGTCATCTCCTCGCGCAAGCAGGCGGACCTGGACGAGGCGGTCGCCTTCCTGACCAGCCACGGCGTCAACGCCCATGCGGTCGCCGCCGACCTGTCGCAGGACGCGCATGCGGACGCGCTGGTCACTGCCGCGCTGGCCCACCTCGGCCACATCGACATCCTGATCAACAACGCCGGCGCCAGCTGGGGCGCGCCGGCCGAGGATCATCCGGTCGAAGCCTGGGACAAGGTGATGAACCTGAACATCCGCAGCATCTTCGTGGTGTCGCAGCTGGTGGGCAAGCGCTCGATGATCCCGCGCGGCTACGGCCGCATCATCAACATCGCCTCGATCGCCGGCCTGGCCGGCAACCCGCCCGGCACCATGCAGACCATCGCCTACAACACCTCGAAGGGCGCGCTGGTCAACTTCACGCGCACGCTGGCCGGCGAGTGGGGCCGCCACGGCATCACCGTCAACGCGCTGGCGCCGGGCTTCTTCCCGTCCAAGATGACCAAGGGCCTGCTGGAGAAACTGGGACCGGACGAGCTGTCCAAGGACGCGCCGCTGGGCCGCCTGGGCGACGACGAGGACTTGAAAGGCGCGGCGGTGCTGTTCGCCTCCGACGCGGGCAAGCACATCACCGGCCAGATCCTGGCGGTGGACGGCGGCGTGTCGGCGGTGTGACGATGACGTTGGAGATCCCCAAGACGTTCCATCGCATCGTCATGGCCTCGCGTCCGCGCGGGCCGGTGGCGGCGGAGAATTTCAGGATGGAGACGGTGGACATGCGCCCGCTGGACGACGGCGAGGTGCTGGTGCGCAACCACTACCTGTCGCTGGACCCGTACATGCGCGGGCGCATGAGCGCGGCCAAGAGCTATGCCGCCTCGCAACAGCTAGACCACACGATGATAGGCGGAACGGTTGGCCAGGTGGTGGCCTCGCGCAACGATTACTTCAAGGTCGGCGAGTTCGTCGGCGGCATGCTGGGCTGGGCCGAGATGGGCGTGTCCGACGGCGTGTTGCTGCGCAAGCTGGACACCACGCGCATTCCGCTGTCGGCCTACCTTGGCGTGGTCGGCATGCCCGGCATGGCGGCGTGGTATGGCTTCAACCAGATCCTTGAGGCGGCGGCGGGCGATACGGTGGTTGTGTCGGCGGCCAGTGGCGCGGTCGGCAGCGTGGCCGGGCAGCTGGCCAGGCTGCGGGGCTGCCGCGTGGTCGGCATCGCCGGCGGGCCGGAGAAGTGCGAGTATGTGGTCAAGCAGCTGGGCTTCGACGCCTGCGTCGACCACAAGGCCGGCGACCTGGAGGCCGACCTGGCGGCGGCCACGCCGGAAGGCGTCGACGCCATCTTTGAAAACGTCGGCGGCGCCTGCCTCGACGCCGCGCTGGCGCGCACCAACGCCTACGCCCGCGTGGCGCTGTGCGGGCTGATCGCCGGCTTCGACGGCAAGGAACTGCCGATCAAGCATTCGCGCCTGCTGCTGCTCAACCGGCTGACGCTGCGCGGCTTCATCGTCACCGAGCACATGGAATTCTGGCAGCAGGGCTTGCAGGAGCTGGGCGCGCTGGTCGCCAATCATCAGATCAAATACCGCGAAACGGTAGCGGAAGGCCTCGCGGCCGCGCCGCAAGCGTTCATGGGCCTGCTGCAAGGGCATAACTTCGGCAAACAACTGGTCAAGCTCATCTAATGAAAACATTCAGGGACAAGGTCGTCGTCATCACCGGCGGCGCAAGCGGTTTGGGGCGCGAATTCGCCAACGTGGCGGCGCGCGAAGGCATGAAGCTGGTGCTGGCCGACGTCCAGGCCGATGCGCTGGAATGCGCGGTGGACGCGCTCAAGGCGCAGGGCGCCGCCGTCATCGCGCGCCTGTGCGACGTGCGCAAGGGCGAGCAGGTGCAGGCGCTGGCCGACGCCGCCATCGCCGAATTCGGCGCCGTGCACCTGGTGTTCAACAACGCCGGCGTCGGTTCGGGCGGGCTGATCTGGGAAAACACCGAGGCCGACTGGGAATGGGTGATGGGCGTGAACGTGTGGGGCGTGATCCACGGCGTGCGCATCTTCACCAGGCTGATGCTGGAGTCGGCCAAGAGCGATCCTTCGTTCGAGGGCCACATCGTCAACACGGCGTCGATGGCGGGCCTGCTGAACGCGCCGGCGATGGGCGTGTACAACGTCTCCAAGCACGCGGTGGTGGCGCTGTCGGAGACTTTGTACCAGGATCTGCAACTGGTTGGCGCGCCGATCGGGACATCGGTGCTGTGTCCGTATTTTGTGCCGACCGGGATCAGCCAGTCGCACCGCAACCGTCCCGAGGACGTGCGCATGACGCAAGGCCCGACCGCCAGCCAGCTGGCGGCCCAGGCCATGACGGACAAGGCGGTCTCGTCGGGCAAGGTGTCGGCGCAGGATGTGGCGGAGATGACGTTCAAGGCCGTCGCGGACGGCGACTTCTACATCTACTCGCATCCGGGCGCGCTGGCCGGCGTGCAGGAGCGCATGGAGCACATCGTCGCCGGCAGCAACCCCGGCGATCCGTATGCCGCCACGCCGCATGTGCGCGAGGCATTGCGGGCAAGGATGAAGCCGGGCTGATATTGTCGTGTGCGCGGCCATCAGCCGCGCAGCAGCATGGCGCTACCTTGCCGCAGACCGCTGCGTCGCCAGGTCATGCCGCGCCCTCCATGGCGGCTGGAGCATCGGTCGAAGACATGGTGCGCGACGCGGATTGGGCGTGGCGGCGGGCGCGCCGGAGCTCTACATGGAACAGCTTGCGACCAACAAGATAGTGACCGCCATGAACCCCGACAGCGTGGTCTATCCGCAGGAAATGCTCGACGGCTGGACCAAGACCATCAGCGCCCGGCAACGGGCCGATGCGGAGGCGCAGGCCGAGCGCATCTTCCAGGCGTGGAAGCGCCGCACGACGGCGCCGCATGCGACAATCACGCCTTCCGCAACTAGCCAAGCAAGCCGATGACCCTCACCGCCAAGCACGACATCCGCACCGGAGACTGGACCGCCCTCAACGCCGACGCGAAACTGATACGCTTTGAAGTCTTCGTCGAAGAACAGAAAGTCCCCGCCGAGCTGGAGATGGACCACATGGACGCGGCCTGCCTGCACGCGGTGGCCTACGCTGCGGACGGCACGCCGGTCGGCACCGGGCGCCTGCTGCCGGACGGTCACATCGGCCGCATGGCGGTGCGCCAGTTCGCGCGCGGCAGCGGCGTCGGCGGCGCCTTGCTGCAAGTGCTGATGGCGCAGGCGCGCGCCCGTGGCGACAAGCAGGTGGTGCTGAGCGCGCAATCGCACGCCGCCCCGTTCTACGAGCGCCACGGCTTCGCCATCGACGGCGACGAATTCTTCGAGGCCGGCATCGCCCACATCAATATGCAGTACACCTTTTAAGGGGCGCAAGCATGACGGACATCGTCGAGGATGTCGATCCCAGGGTGGATGGAGCCGCTGCCCAACGGCGGCACCCGCTACATCGCCTGCGCCCGCCACAAGGACGAGGCCACCGTCGAAGCGCACAAGCAGATGGGTTTCCGGGATGGCTGGGGCAAGGCGCTTGACCAGCTGATCGCCCACATGAAGCAGCAGTAAAGCGCCCGGCGGCTGATAGCCGCAAGGCGGCCTAGTGGATCAGCATCTCCTGCAGCGTGGCCGGCGCTTCCGCATATAGCTTGACCACGGTTGAGGTGCGCGTGCCGTAGCTCGGGCTCTCGATGCGCACCGCCGACAGCATGCGCTCCAGGTCCAGCGGCACACCGGTCTCGGGCAGGCGCTGGTCCGGCGCGGGCGTGGTGTCGGCCAGCATTTCGAAGTAGGCGTCATCCGGCGCGCCCAGGCACAGCAGGCTCGCGAACTGGGCCTTGGTCTTGAGCACCTTGGGCCACGGCGCATCGAGCAGCGCGTTCGACAGGCCGTACACGCCCGGCTCCAGCGGCTTGCCGTTGCGCGGATCGGCGTCGCCACGGTTGGAGAACCAGATCAGCGTCTCGCCGTCGCTCAGCACCAGGTTGAAGCCGTTGTAGGCGCCCGCGTCGGCGCGGATGGCGTCGACGTATTCCTGCGGCGTCATGCAGCCGGCCAGGAAGTCGGCCACCAGGCGGCCGCGCGAGGGCGCGTCGTCACGGTGCTCGGACGGCGCGCGGATGTTGGTGATGGCGGCGAAACGCGAAGCCTTGCCGCACTCGGCCGGCTGGGCGATGCCCATCCAGCTGCCGCCGGCCTGCAGGTCGCGGCCGGCGAAGATCTGCGGATGTTCGGGCCACGGGGCCGCCGGCGCGGTGGCGCGCTGGTAGAACTCGTCGCGGTTGGCGGCGGCAACCAGCGGCACGGCCGGGATCACCCGCCAGGCAAAGACGATCAGGCACATGGGACTAGATCCGTAAAGATTTCGGTGTGGCGCGGGCCGGCAGTCCAGGCGGCCAGGCCGGCTTGCGCGACGGCGGCGTCCAGCGCGCCGGCGAATCCGGCCGGCGTGGCGGCGTAGACCTCCATCCAAGTCTGCATGCCGTCCTTGACTTCCGGGCGGCGCTTGAGCTGGCATGCGACAGCGTGCCGCGCGCCCAGCGCCGCCTGCATCGGGACGACCGCCGCCAGCAAGGACGCCGCGTCGGCATCCTTGACCTGATAATAAATGTAGAAGTCCATGCTAGAGGTCGAGTGGGTCCAGCACGTAGGGCATGTCGAGGAAGGTGAGCGGCACGCCGTCCGCCGAGCCGAGGCGGACCGAGGCCGCTTCGATCGCGGCCAGTTTCATTTCCACCAGCGCGTCGATGCCGCCCTTGCCGTTGGGCGCGGCGTTGACGATCATGCCGCACGGTTGTTCGGGATCGGCCGTGGCGAACACCTCAACGCCGGCCGCGGCGGCCGCGTCGGCGATGCTGACCAGGGTGGTGCGCCGCTTGAGCTTGCCCAGATACTGGCTGCGGGCGACGATTTCCTGCCCGGGGTAGCAGCCCTTCTTGAAATTGACACCGCCCAGCAGCTCGAAGTTGATCATCTGCGGCACGAATTGCTCCTGCGTGGCCTTGGTGATCTGCGGGATGCCGGCATGGATTTCCGACAGATGCCAGGCGTCGGTGCGGCCCACGGACAGCTTGGCGGCCAGCTCCGGCACCACCGTCTGCGCCACTTCGGCCGACATCAGCCACTGGTAGCGCGGCGCGCCAAACACGTCGGCCACGCGGATCAGCGTGCCCAGTGGATGGTCGACCTTGGTGAACGGCCTGGCCGGCAGCGGGTCGAACCAGTTTTGCAGCGCCTCTTCGGCCATGCCGCCGCCCAGGCCGAGCGCGACCTGGCTGGCCGGCAGTTCGGTGGCGTCGCTGAGCTTGGTCTTGGCGCGCAGCACGAACATGCCCAGCCGCTTCTGCACCGGCGCCTGGATCTCGCGCGGCAGCTGCAGGAAGATGGTGGTTTCGTTACGCCACATCAGGAACGAGGCCAGCAAGCGGCCCTTCGGCGAGCAATACCCGGCCAGCCGGACTTCGCCCTGGCCCAGGTGCTCAACGTCGTTGGTTAGCTGATTGTGCAGGAAACTGGCGGATTCTTCGCCGTCCAGCGCGATCAGGCCCTGGTCGCCAAGCGGGGCGACAAAGCCCACGGCCAGCTGCGTGGTGGTCAGCGCCTGGGCTTGCTGTGCTAAAAGTTCATTCCAAGAAGACATAATTTCCAATAATTTGACGATTAAAGCATTATCATTACGGGCTCATTATAGTGATGTCGGACGGATCGCGTCGGATGCCGCGCAAAACGCGGCACTGGCGGACTGTGCCAAGAAGTGGCAAGCTGTGCGACTTGTTCCAACCCTACGGCTTTAACAATGGCTTTTATTAAAAAAATCATCACCTTGTGCATCCTGCTGGCAATCGCCGGCGGCGCCTATTTCATGTACTGGTCGCAGCATCCGATCATCGGCGATGAGATCGAAGCCATCGAATTCAACATCGCGCCCGGCAGCGGCGCCCACGCCGCCGGCCAGCAGATCGCCGAAGCGGGCGTGCCCATCGAGCCGGTGCTGTTCAACCTGCTCGCGCGCGTGACCGGCAAGAGCGCCAAGCTGAAGGCCGGCACGTACGAGCTCAAGCCGGGCACCACGCCGCTGCGCCTGATCGAACAGCTGGTGCGCGGCGAGTTCGCGCAGGAACAGCTGACCATCATCGAAGGCTGGACCTTCCGTCAGATGCGGGCGGCCATCGCCGCGCACAAGGGCCTGAAGCACGATACGGTCGCCATGTCGGACAAGGAAGTGATGAACGCCATCGCCTCCGAGTACAAACAGCCGGAGGGGCTGTTCTTCCCGGATACCTATCTGTTCGCCAAGGGCGCCAGCGATTTGCAGATCTACAAGCAGGCGCACGCCATGCTGCTGAGCCGCCTGAACGACGCCTGGGACAAGCGCGACCCGGCGCTGCCGTACAAGACGCCGTACGAGGCGCTGACCATGGCCTCGATCGTGGAAAAGGAAACCGGGCAAAAGTCCGAGCGCGGCATGATCGCGGGCGTGTTCGTCAACCGCCTGAAGCTGGGCATGCTGCTGCAGACCGACCCGACCGTGATCTACGGCATGGGCAGCAAATACGACGGCAAGATCCACAAATCGGATCTGGAGACCGACACCCCGTACAATACCTACACGCGCACCGGCCTGCCGCCGACCCCGATCGCCTTGCCGGGCGTGCAATCGCTGACGGCAGCGCTGGCCCCGGCCAAGACGCCGGCGCTGTATTTCGTCTCCAAGGGCAACGGCACCAGCCAGTTTTCAGATAATTTGACCGACCATAACCGGGCGGTGAACAAGTTCCAAAGATAAGTTTTAGGCAATTCATGACTCAACACCGCGGTAAATTCATCACTTTCGAAGGCATAGACGGCGCCGGAAAATCGACCCACATCGCCTTCGTCGGCGACTACCTCAAGGCGCGCGGCGTCGATGTGGTCAGCTCGCGCGAGCCGGGCGGCACGCCGCTGGGCGAAAAGCTGCGGGAGCTGGTGCTGCACGAGAAAATGCACCTGGAAACCGAGGCCCTGCTGATGTTCGCCAGCCGCCGCGAGCACATCGCGCAGGTGATCGAGCCGGCGCTGCATCGCGGCGCGTGGGCCATTTCCGACCGTTTCACCGACGCCAGCTTCGCCTACCAGGGCGGTGGGCGCGGCATGGACCTGGCCAAGCTGGAAGCGCTGGAGCACTGGGTGCATCCACACCTGCAGCCGGACCTGACGCTGCTGTTCGACGTGCCGTTGGAAGTGGCGCGCGCGCGGCTGGACGCCACCCGTTCGCTGGACAAGTTCGAGCAGGAGAAAGCCGATTTCTTCGCCTCCACCCGCAACGAGTACCTGCGCCGCGCCACGCAGTTCCCGGCCCGTTTCCGCGTGATCGACTCGACCCGGTCCATCGCCGACATCCAGGTCCAGATCGCGGCCATCCTCGACCAATTGCTGGCATGACAACGATGAGCAATTCCATATATCCATGGCAGGAGTCGTCCTGGCAGCAGCTGCAACTGCTGCGCCAGCGCATGCCGCACGCCATCCTGTTTCACGGCGCCGCCGGGATAGGCAAGTCCGACTTCATCGAGCGCTTCGCCCAGGGCCTGCTGTGCGAGGCCGTGCTGCCGGACGGCCACGCCTGCGGCCAGTGCGCGTCCTGCGGCTGGTTCTCCCAGCAAAACCACCCGGATTACCGCCGCGTGCGGCCGGAGGCGCTCGAGGACGAGCCCGCCGAAGGCGAGGAGGGCGACGGCGAGGCCAAGAAGACCGCCAAGTCGACCAAGGCGCCGTCCAAGGAAATCAAGATCGAGCAGATCCGCAACCTGGCGGACTTCATGAACATCTCCACCCACCGCCAGGGGCTGCGGGTGGTGGTGCTGTATCCGGCCGAGGCGCTGAACATGCCGGCCTCCAACGCGCTGCTGAAGACGCTGGAGGAACCGCCTCCGGGCACGGTGTTCCTGCTGGCCTCCAACAGCCTGGACCGGCTGCTGCCGACCATCCTGTCGCGCTGCCGCAAGTTCGCGCTGCCGATGCCCAGCCACGCCGAGGCGCTGGCCTGGCTGAAGACGCAGGGCGTGCCGGATGCCGACAGCTGGCTGCGCGAGCAGGGCGGCGCGCCGCTGGCGGCGATGGCCCAGGCCGAGGTGGGCAACCGCGACGATCTGGAAGTGCTGCTGCAGCTGCTGGCCCATCCGAGCGTCGAAGGCGCGTTGAAAGTTGCCGACAAACTGCAAAAAGTGCCGCTGAGTGCACAAGTTTCTTGGTTGCAGCGCTGGCTTTATGATGTGTTTTCCTACAAACTGGCAGGTAACATCCGTTACTATCCGCGCTACCAGAAGGAACTGGCCAGCCTGGCCGGCAAGATCCACGTCAGCCGCCTGCTGGCCGCCATCAAGGGCGCCAACGAGCGGCGGGCGACTGCCGATCACCCCTTGTCGCCCAAGCTGTTTCTGGAGGATATGTTGCTCGAATACGCCGCCTGCTGCGCCTGAAGGGAATTAGATGTCCGCTGCCAGTCCACTTGATCCGAACACCGTGCCCGTTGCGCGGCCAACGGTCTTGTCGCTGGCGATCAAGGAGAAGGCCGCGTTGTACGCGGCCTACATGCCTTTCCTGAAGAACGGCGGCATGTTCGTGCCGACCCAGAAACCCTACAAAATCGGCGACGAGATCTACCTGATCCTGGCGCTGATGGACGATACCAACAAATACCCGATCGCCGGCAAAGTTGCCTGGATCACGCCGGCCGGCGCGCACAACAACAAGGCGCAGGGCGTGGGCGTGCACTTCCCCGAAGACGAAAGCGGCCAGCGCGCCCGCCTGCGCATCGAAGAAATCCTCGGCGCGGCGCTGCGGTCCTCGCGCGCCACGCATACGCTTTAATCCCTCACCGCTTCCCGATATGACCACAGCTTTCCGCCATCGCCTCGCCACGCTTGAAGATTTGCCCACCATCGTCGCCATCTACAACAGCACCGTCGCCTCGCGCGAAGTCACCGCCGACACCGAGCCGGTGCCGGTGGAGTCGCGCCTGGGCTGGTTCCACGAGCATACGCCGGAGAAGCGCCCGCTGTGGATCATCGAGCGGGCCGACGACACGGCCAGCCAGCCTGAAGTGCTGGGCTGGATGTCGTACTCGAATTTCTACGGCCGTCCCGCGTACTCGGGCACGTCCGAGATTTCGATCTACATCGCCGAGGCCTGGCGCGGCAAGGGCATCGGCGGCTACTGCATCGCGCAGGCCATCGCCCATGCGCCGGCGATCAAGGTGCACACCTTGCTGGGCTTTATCTTCGGCCACAACAAGCCCAGCCTGGGCCTGTTCGCCAAGTTCGGCTTCGAGACCTGGGCCAACCTGCCCAAGGTGGCCAACCTGGACGGCATCGAGCGCGACCTGATCATCCTGGGCAAGCGCGTCGCCTGAACCTTATTTCAGCGCGCGGTCGACGGCGGCGCGGATCTGGGCGGTCGCGCAGACCACCGCCGAATGGCCGCAATCGCCCTCCAGCACCGTCGTCGTGGCGCGAATCCGGCGCGCAAACGCCAGCGCCGGCGCGGGATTGACGATCAGGTCCTGGCGCGGGTTGATGATGTGTGCGCGCGCTTTCACCTTGGCTGCGGCGTCGTCGGCGATATCCTGCGTCAGGAAGGCGCGCATTTGCCAGCGCAGGTCGTTGGCGTCGGCCGCGTCCGGGTCGTCGGCGATGGTCTCGGCGATGAATTTGTCCACCTCGGCCGGCTTGGTCTGGGCCGCGCGGTAGGCCGGCGTGTCGAAGTTCAGCGAGAAGATCTGGTGGTACAGCGGCAGCTTCGGATTCTGCTTGTACTCGCCGTTGGCGTAGTCGGGATCGGCCAGCATCGCCGCCTCCTCGGTGCGCCAGAACAGCAGGTCGTAGCTGGTCTGGCGCGGCGTGCCGGCGATCGGCACGGCCACATCCATGTAGCCGGGATGGCTGACCATCCACTGGAAAGTCTGCGTCGCGCCCATCGAGTAGCCGACCATCGCGTGGATGTGCTTGAGGCCCAGCTTTTCGGTCAGCAGGCGGTATTCGGATTCCACCATGTCGCGCACCGTGAAGGCCGGGAAGGCCGTGCCGTGCTGCGCCGCGCTGTTGGACGGCGAGCAGCCCACGCCGTTGCCGATCGCGTCGATGACGATCACGTAGTGGCCGGCGGTGTTGAACAAGCCCTTCGGTCCCAGCAGCGAGACCGCTTCGACGCTCTTGCCGGTGTGCCAGGGCAGGAACACGACCGCGTTCGAGCGGGCCGCGTTCAGGCTGCCGAGGGTGCGGTAGCCGAGCTTGCAATCCTTGATGACGGCGCCGCTTTCCAGGCGCACGTCGCCGAGGTCGGCGAATTGCTGGGAGGGCGGCTCGGCGGCGGCAGCCAGCGGCAGGGCAAGCGCGAGGGTGAGCGGAAGGCGGACGGACATCGGGCGAGCTCCTGAATTGAATGGAACGCCGATTCTAGGCCAGGCGCGCTTGGGTTACAATCACGGCATGTTTATCGATTCCCACTGCCACATCAATTTCCCCGAGCTGGCTGCTCGCATGCCCGAAATCCTGGCCAAGATGGCCGACAACAAGGTCACCCACGCGCTGTGCGTATCGGTCGACCTGCCGGATTTTCCACAAGTGTTGGCGCTGGCCCACGAGTATCCGCACATCTACGCCTCGGTCGGCGTGCATCCGGATTACGAGGACACGCCCGAACCGACCGTCGAGCAGCTGGTTGAGCTGGCCGACGACCCGAAGATCATCGCCATCGGCGAAACCGGGCTGGATTATTTCCGCCTGCAGGGCGACCTGGAATGGCAGCGCGAGCGCTTCCGCACCCACATCAAAGCATCAAGAATCACGCGTAAGCCCTTGATTATCCACACCCGCAGCGCCAGCGAAGACACGATACGCATCATGCGCGAAGAAGGCGCGGGCACCGAGGCTGGCGGCGCGGCCGGCGTGATGCACTGCTTTACCGAGTCGCTGGAAGTGGCGCGCGCGGCCATCGAGATGGGTTTCTACATCTCGTTCTCCGGCATCGTGACCTTCAAGAGCGCCAAGGATCTGCAGGCGGTGGCGCTGGAAGTGCCGCTGGAGCGCATCCTGATCGAGACCGATTCGCCGTACCTGGCGCCGATGCCGCATCGCGGCAAGATGAACGAGCCGGGCTTCGTGGCCCACGTCGGCGAGTACATCGCCAAGCTCAAGGGCATCCCGGTGGAGCAGGTCGCCGAACAGACGACCGCCAATTTCTTCAAATTATTCAACGTGGTAGCGTGATTTCCTAATGCTGATTCTCTCCAAACGCCGCTTGCTGCTGACGGCCATGGCCGCCGCCCTGACGATGCCCGCGCTGGCGGCCGAGCAGACCGACGACGAGGTCGACCTCTTCCGCGCCATCCAGCTGGACAACGTCTCCGGCGTTAAAAAGCTGCTGGAACGCGGACTCAGTCCCAATCTGCGCGAGCCGGGCGGCGAGACCGCGCTGATCGTCGCGATGCGCTACGAAGCCTACCGCGTCGCCACGCTGCTGATGGATCAGCCCGGCATCGACCTGGAAGCCAAGGCGCCCAACGGCAATACCGCGTTGATGATGGCGGCTTTCCGTCAAAGCAAGGCCACCGTGCTGGACATGATCAAGCGCGGCGCACAGGTCAACCAGAAGGGCTGGACCGCCTTGCACTACGCGGCGGCGGCCGGCAGCACCGAGATCACCAGCATCCTGCTTGAACACCACGCCTACATCGACGCCGAAGCGCCGTCCGGCATGACGCCGCTGATGATCGCCGCGCGCGAGGGCCAGGAAAAGGTCGTGGAGTTGTTGCTGGAGCAGGGCGCCGACGCGACCCTGAAGGACGGCGGCTTCCACCAGACCGCCGCCGAGTTCGCGACCAAGGCCGACAAGCCGTGGATCACGAAAACCATTGAAGCGCACCTGGCCGCGAAGGCAAAGCGCTAACCCGCATGCAGAATTGACAACGCCCGAATTGGCGGGTTTTTGGCGCGTAGTTCCCCGCTTGGTTGGCCGGCATTGTTGACGATAATGGTTCCCATGCATTGCTCCCAGACGCAATGCTCATCAACCAAGGATATCCATGCTGAACGAACGCGAGATTGAAAGCTGCTATCTGGGGCAATTCATTCCAGTCCACTACCATCACAACATGCTGATGGACCAAAACCGCATGCACGGCTTCAAGTCGGCCATCGACTACGCGGTCAAGCCCGGCGCCAAGGTGCTGGAGCTGGGCGGCGGCACCGGCGTGCTGTCGTGGTTCGCGGCGGCCAAGGCGGACAAGGTGTATTGCGTCGAGTTCAATCCCGACATGGTCAAGGAAGCGCGCAAGATGCTGGCGCTGAACCCCAACGGTGAAAAGGTCGAGGTTGTCCACGCGGACGCCTTCGAATACCTGCCGCCGGAGCCGGTCGATGTCGTCATCTGCGAGATGATCCACGTCGGCATGCTGCGCGAGAAGCAGGTGGAGGTGATCGAGTCGTTCAAGCGCCGCTATACCGAGCGTTTCGGCGGCCCGCTGCCGGTGTTTCTGCCCGAGGCCGTGATCATGGCGGTCCAACCGCTACAGCAGGAATATGATTTTGAAGGCTTTTACGCGCCCATCGTGCAGTTCCAGGAAACCAATGTGATTTATCCCGGGACGGTGGAACTGGCGCAGCCGGCCGTGTACAGCATCATCGACTTCAACCAGCCCAACGACCTGACCTATGCGTGGCAGGGCAAGTTCGTGGTTGAGCGCAGCGGCGAGATCAACGCCATGCGTTTCGTGACCAAGAACATTTTGGCCGTGGTGTCCGAGCGCTCGACCACCATCGACTGGCTCAACCACTACATGACGCTGCCGCTGGCCACCCCGGTCAAGGCGCGCGAGGGCGACGTGTTGCAAGTGAGCTTCCAGTACCGCGCCGGTGGCTCGATTCCATCGCTGCAGGCCTCGCTGCGCGCCGAGATCCTGTACGAAGCGGCGCTGCAACCGGCCAGCTACGTGCCAGCCTTCGCCTAAATAGCCCTTCACGCGGGTCGTTCCGAAGCGTATATTTCGTCTTTTGCAGAAAGAAATATATGGAAAAGATCGACCAGCGCTACCTCATCCAGCAGAACAAAATCGCCGACGGCGAGACCAAGCCGCCGGTGTTTGCCAAAGTCATGCGCAGCAAGGACGGCGTCTTCGAGGGCGTTTCCTTCATCAAGTCCAAAGAGAAGGCCACGGTGTTGACCATCGAGGAGGCCAATCAGGCGGTGGCGTGGGCTAACAAAAAGAAGCCCAACGCCAAAGAGTACGTGACCAAGATTATCTGCGTCGGCCAGTAATCAAGACCTAGCGCGTGTCGAAGGTCGCTTGCACGGCCTTGTCCGGGCTGGACGGATTGAGGCTTTGCTGGCTGAGGAAGCTGCGCGCATCCTGCAAGCCGGCGTTGTACTCCACATCCTGCATGACCATCGAATTGGCGATGGTCCATTCGCGGGACACCGTGCCTGACGCCGGTTGCAGCCGCATCTCCGCCAGCACTTCGGCCTGGCCGGCGCCCGCCGCCAATTTATCCAGCCAGGTTTTAGCCCAGGCCGCCAATTCAGGTTCGCGGATGTTATGCGCCATCAGCTTGAGGGCGTTGCGTGCCTTGGGCATCTCGCCCGCGTAGGCGTAGGCCAGCGCGGCCTGGCGGGCCAGCGTGTTGACCTCGTGCGCATTTTTCCAGCCGGCGATGGCCGCCTGCAGCGTGGCCTCGTCCGGTGCGGCGCCGGCCTTCATCCCGGCCTGGTACAGCGCGGACGCCGCCTCGGCCGACTTCGGATCCAGCGTCAGTGCGCGGCCCAGGCTGGCGCGCGCGGCGTCCGTCTGGCTCAGGCGCAGCTGGGCCTCTCCCAGCAGATAAAACACTTCCGCGCCGGCATCCGGCTTGTTCGCGGCCGAGGTCAGGTAGGGCATGGCGTCCTGCGGATTGCCCCAGTCGATCTGCGCCCGGCTGAGCACGCGCTGGACGTAGGCGTTGGCCGGATAGCGCGCGGCCGCCTCGGCGGTCCGGCGCAGCAGCGACTCGCCGGTCTTGCGGTCCGGGCAGGACTTGAGCGCCGCCTCGGTCAGGACGAATTCGCCGGACGACTCCGGCAGGCTGTCGAAGTTCATCACGGCAGCCGGCAACGTGGGGATGTGCACCGTCAGCACCGCCTGCTTTTGCAGCCGGTAGCGCCACAGCGTGGTGCTCAGCTCGCTTACCTTGAGGCCGTATGCCTGCTCGAAGGCCTCGGTGATCGGCACCTCGCGGTAGACCGCGCCCAGGTAGTCGACCAGGCGCTTGCGGTTGTCGTCGGTCGACAGCATGTAATGGGTCAGCAGCCACGAGCGGGCGGCGAACTCCAGCTTGATGCCGGCGGTGGAGGCATAGTTCTGGCCGCGCGAGTCGTTCTGCTCCAGCACGTCCTTGTACTCGAGGCTGTAGCGGTGGCCGTTCCCCAGGAAGTCCAGGTAGCGGCCCAGGCTGGCCGGCGTGCGTCCCACCACCATCTCGGTGTCGGTGAAGCGCACGCTGGCGAAGTAGTGCGCCATGCCGTCGATGAAGGAGATCGGCGCGCGGATGTCGGTGTAGCGGTACAGGAAGTGGCGGGTGTAGGCTTCGTACAGCGCGGACAAGCCTTCCTCGTCGTCGGGGCTGAGGCGCACGCCGTAGCCCTGCACGCCCGAGGCACAGCTGTTGTACAGGCCGATGGCGTTGGCCGGCTGCCTGACGCCCAGCGGGTTCAACGCCGCCGCGCCGTCGTGATAGTAAAACGTCAGCCGCGGCTCGGCGCCGCTGGACTTGAGGAAGGGCTGGGTGTAAAGCCGCAGCATGTAGTCCAGCTTTTCAAGCTGGTTGAGCAGGTCCGCGACCTGGCTGTTGCTGGTGTTCGAATACACCACCAGGTGCTGGCTCTCGGCGCGGAACCACGGCGAGGCGTGGCGCTGGCCGGCCACCACCACGCTGGGGGCCGTGGCCGGCTGTTGCTGGGCTTGCGCGGTCATCAAAGCGGAGCTGCCGAGCAGGGCCGCCACATACCAGGGTTTGAGCATTATTTTTCCGTTTGTCCCATGAAAGTCGCGGTTGATCGCGGCTATGCGCAGCTGGTCGCACGGGAATTGCGTCCGGCCTGTCGCTAAACTACAGTGGCATTATAGATAATATTCATACCGGGAGCGTCGTATGCTGAGCTTTATTCTTTGGCTGGGTCTGCTTTTCCTGTGCTGGCCGCTGGCTTTGCTGGCGCTGGTGCTGTATCCGCTGTTCTGGCTGCTGACGCTGCCGTTCCGCCTGATCGGCATCGGCGTCGAGGGCGTGTTCGAGCTGCTGCGCGCCATCGTCATGCTGCCGGCGCGCATCCTGCGCGGCTCGCCAAGCCGCTGATTCCCGCCGGCGGCCGCATCAGTCGCGGTCCGGCGCGCTGCAGGTGCTCGATGATGATGCTGGATTCGACGACGTGACGCTCGCCGTCCTACAGTGCGAGTGACATGGTGAGCGTCTCCGGTAGGTCAGGTCAGGTTTTGCTTGAGGTAGGCTTCGAGTTTCGCCAGGTGCTGCTTGCCGCCTTCGACGGCGCCGAACTTTTCGATCACCTCGTCGCGCGATTGCTTGTCGGGGTATAGCTGGCGCAGGGTGAGGAGGGTGCCGCTGCCCGCCTCCTCCAGTGTGATGCTGGCTTCGAACCAGACCCGCTTGCCGCAGCCCTGGTCATACACCAGCTTGGACGGTGGCGTGATTTCCTTGAATACCGCATGGTTGGGATAGCGGGTGCCGTCAGGTGCCACCATCTCGAACGTCCAGCTGCCGCCTACCCGGAAATCCATGCTGACATGTTCGTTCCGGAAGCCGTCCGGGCCCCACCACCGGTTCACATGCTCAGGCTCGGTCATGGCTTTCCAGATCAGCTCCCGGCCAAAGGGCAGCTCGCGCTGCAATACCAGTTCACGTTCGGATTCATTCGTCGCCATCGTCGTTTCCTTTCTGTTTTTCCAGTGTGTGCAGATAATCTTCCAGGCGGTCCAGGCGGGACTCCCAGATCTTGCGCTGCTCGTCTATCCAGCCTGATGCCGTCTCCAGGCTCGCCTTTTCCAGACGACAGGGCCGCCATTGCGCATTCTTGCCGCGGCTGATCAACTTGGCCTTTTCCAGCACTTTCAGATGCTTGGTGATGGCTGGCATGGACATCTCGAACGGCTGCGCCAGTTCGCTCACCGTGGCTTCGCCCCTGCCTAGCCGCGCGAGCATTGCGCGCCGAGCCGGGTGGGCGAGGGCGGTGAAGACCGCGTCAAGCTGATTTTCGTATTTAACCATGTGGTTAAATTAACGCGAAAAGAACCGCCTGTCAATGGGTGACGGCGGCAGTGCGGGCTGTCTTAGAAGTCGACCAGGAAGCCGGCGCCCAGCGACTTTTGCTTGTAGTTGTAGTCGATCAGGCTTTGGCCGTAACCACTGAACAATTGCAGGTAGCCTTTCAGGTTGGCGACCACCGGGAAGGCCCAGCCGGCCCGCAGCGCGCCGCGTCCGTTCTTGAAGTTGTGGCGCGCCATCAGCGAGAACTCGTGGCCGTCGTTGCGGTAGCTGAAGTTCAGGTCGCCATGGCCCATGTAGTCGACGATGTCGATGTTGTCGTTGTCCGAGCGGGCATTGTCCAGCCGCTTCCAGATGCGCAATTGCGCGGCCAGCTTGCCGTGCTCGGCGCCCACTTCCGCATACACCCGGTTCCAGCTGCGCGACAGCGTCGACGTTTGCCCGTTCGACTGGTGCATCACGGCCAGGGTCAGGTAGCGGATGTCCAGCGCGCTGCCCAGGTTCAGGTTCAGCGGCGTGGTCAGCATCAGCTCGGGCTGGTAGTTGGTCTCGCGGAAGGGGCTGGAGGCGGCGCGGTTGTAGGCCTGCCAGAAGCTGTTCTGGGTGTAGCCGAACCACAGGTCGACCGGGGTCTTGAGCACCTGCTCGATCATTTTCATCTTGAAGCTGAGCTGGTAGGTCAGCTCCGTGTGCTGGGATTTGATGCCAGCCGGCGTGAAATTTTCAAAAGGCGCATCATTGGAGCTGGTGCTGTAGTTGGCCAGCAGCAGGTAGGTGTCGTGGTGCGGCCGGAAGTTGAACACGCCGCGCTTGGCCGAGCGGTCCAGCTCCCACCACTGCACCATGCGCGAGACCGAGTCTTGCGGCGGTATGGTGGTGATGGCGGCCACCTTGGGCGGCAGCAGCGGCGCGGCGGGCGGCTCGTCCGGCTGGGTGCTGGACGGCTGGGTCAATGCGGTGGCCAGCTTGCTGACCTTGCCGGGGTCGGGCACGCCGACCGCGGCGCCACCGGCGCTTTTCAGCGCGGGGCCGGTCTTGGACAGGGCGTCGTAGCAGGCGAGGCGGGCGCTGGCGTCGCCCAGCACGGAGCAGCGTTCGATGCGCAATTCGAGGTCGCTGGCGGCCGGTGGCGGCGCGGATTGGGCCAATGCCAGAGCCGGCGCCATGCCGAAGGAGAGAAGGAGTGCGTGTTTGGAGCGTACAGTCATGAGGGTCTTTCAGTTAAACTTGAAACTTATTCTACAGACTATAGGAATTGCTGCCAGTCAGGTCGCACGGATGACCTTGCCCCGCCACTTGAAATCCGCCGTTATCGCCGCACGTGAGACTTCCTGCATTCACATTGCACCAAGGAGAGAATGATGACCCGCAAGACCCCCATCGAGCGTTACCGCAATATTGGCATCAGCGCCCACATCGACGCTGGCAAGACCACGACCACGGAGCGCATCCTGTTTTATACCGGTGTCAACCATAAAATCGGCGAGGTGCACAATGGCGCCGCGACGATGGACTGGATGGAGCAGGAACAGGAACGCGGGATCACCATCACCTCGGCCGCCACCACCGCCTTCTGGAAAGGCATGGCCGGCAATTTCCCCGAGCACCGCATCAACATCATCGACACGCCCGGCCACGTCGACTTCACCATCGAGGTCGAGCGGTCGATGCGCGTGCTGGACGGCGCGGTCATGGTGTATGACGCGGTCGGCGGCGTGCAGCCGCAGTCGGAGACCGTGTGGCGCCAGGCGAACAAGTACGCCGTGCCGCGCATCGCCTTCATCAACAAGATGGACCGCGTCGGCGCGGACTTCTTCCGCGTGCGCGAGCAGATCGCCACGCGGCTGAAGGGCGCCGCCATTCCGATCCAGATTCCGCTGGGCGCCGAGGACAACTTCCACGGCGTGGTGGACCTGGTCAAGATGCGCGCGATTAACTGGGACGACGAGAGCCTGGGCGTCAAGTTTACCTACGAGGACATCCCCGCGCACCTGCAGGGGCTGGCCCAGGAGTGGCACGACAAGATGGTCGAAGCGGCTGCCGAGGGTTCGCCCGAGCTGCTGGAAAAATACCTGGACGGCGGCGTGCTGACCGAGGACGAGATCAAGGCCGGCCTGCGCCTGCGCACCATCCGCAACGAGATCGTGCCGATGCTGGCCGGCAGCGCCTTCAAGAACCGCGGCGTGCAGGCGATGCTGGACGCGGTGGTCGAGTACCTGCCGTCGCCGGTCGACGTGCCGGCGATCGCCGGCCATGACGAGGACGACAATCCGATCGAGCGCCACCCGACCGACAGCGATCCGTTCTCGGCGCTGGCATTCAAGATCATGACCGATCCGTTCGTCGGCCAGCTGACCTTCTTCCGCGTGTATTCGGGCGTGGTCAATTCCGGCGACACGGTCTACAACCCGACCAAGGGCCAGAAGGAACGCCTGGGCCGCATCCTGCAGATGCACGCCAACGAGCGCAAGGAGATCAAGGAAGTCTACGCCGGCGACATCGCGGCGGCGGTGGGCCTGAAGGGCGTGACCACCGGCGACACCCTGAGCTCGCCGGAGCACGTGATCGTGCTGGAAAAGATGATCTTCCCGGAACCGGTGATCTCGCAGGCGGTCGAGCCCAAGACCAAGGCCGACCAGGAAAAGATGGGTATCGCCCTGAACCGGCTGGCGCAGGAAGACCCGTCGTTCCGTGTGCACACGGACGAGGAATCGGGCCAGACCATCATGTCCGGCATGGGCGAGCTGCACCTGGAGATCCTGGTGGACCGCATGCGGCGCGAGTTCAGCGTGGAGGCGACCGTGGGCAAGCCGCAGGTGGCGTACCGCGAGACCATCCAGCGCGCGGCCAGCGATGTCGAAGGCAAGTTCGTCAAGCAGTCCGGCGGACGCGGGCAGTACGGCCACGTGGTGCTGACGCTGGAGCCGCTGGAGCCGGGCAAGGGCTACGAGTTCGTCGACGCCATCAAGGGCGGCGTGGTGCCGCGCGAGTTCATACCCGCCGTCGACAAGGGCGTGCAGGAGACCTTGCGCAGCGGCGTGCTGGCCGGCTATCCGGTGGTGGACGTCAAGGTCACGCTGACCTTCGGTTCGTACCACGACGTTGACTCGAACGAGAACGCGTTCCGCATGGCCGGCTCGATGGCCTTCAAGGATGGCATGCGGCGCGCCGATCCGGTGCTGCTGGAGCCGATGATGCAGGTGGAAGTGGAAACGCCGGAAGAGTTCATGGGCAACGCCATGGGCGACCTGACGGCGCGGCGCGGCATGGTGCAGGGGATGGACGAGATCCCGGGCGGCGGCGGCAAGATCATCCGCGCCTTGGTGCCGCTGGCCGAGATGTTCGGCTACTCCACCACGCTACGTTCGCTGACGCAGGGCCGGGCCACGTACACGATGGAGTTCAAGCACTACGCGGCCGTGCCCAAGCACATCCTCGACCAGATCGCCGTCTCGTCCAAGGCGCGCCACTGATCAGTCGAAGACCTTCAGCTTGAGCTGGACGGAAATGGCGCCATAGAGCCGGTCCTTATAGGTCGGCACTATGGCGACATTGACGCCGACGCTCTTGTATTCGAAGCTGGCGGTGGGGATCGCCGCCAGGAACCAGCCGCCGTCGCGCATCTTCGGGTAGCCGCTGAAGCCGCCCGCCACCGCGCCCAGCCGCACCGGGCCGACCTTCCACGGCTGGTAGTACACGCCGACGTAATTCGAATACGCGCGGTCGCTGTTGTAGAAGCGGCCCGCCGTGGCCGACGCCACCGTCGAGAAGCGGTATTCGCCGCCCAGGCCGGGATTGCTGTCGTTCAGGCCTTTATCGCGCTGAAAATGGTAGGAGTAGAAGCCGCCGTTCAGCCACACTTCCTTCAGCGGCGCCGCTTCGATGGTTTCGAAGGTGTCGGCCGCCGCCGCGCCGGACAGGCAGGCCAGCATCACCGCGCCGGCAATACGCAAACTTTTGAACATCCGAGGCTTTCTTCGTCGTGGAGTAACGCTGGATTATAGCGAAGGATCGCCCGCTTGCCTCAACGCCTCGTGCGCGCTGGGAGGCGCTTCGCTGATGCCGTAGGCCGCCGGCCACTCGGCGGGCAGGTGCCAGGTGCCGAACACGCGGTCGAGGAAAGGCAGCATCGACGAGAAATTGCGGTCCAGCGGCGCCACGCTGGTGTGGTGCCAGTGATGGAAGGCCGGCGTGGCGATGATCGATTCCAGCGGGCCGAGCCGGACCCGCAGATTCGAATGGATGAAGAATCCCCAGACGGTGCCGATGATAATCACCAGCGCCGGCGTGGCGCTGCCGCTCGCGCTGGCGCCGGCAAGGCCGAGGATGTACAGCGGCGTCATGCCGAACAGCCGGGTGACAACCATGTCGACCGGGTGCGCATGCGTGTTGATCAGGAAGTACAGGTGCTCAGGCTTGTGGTGCACCGAATGAAAATGCCACAGCCACGGCAGCTGGTGGCTCAGCCGGTGGCCCCAGTAAAAGCCCACCTCGGCGATCAGCAGGGACAGCGGCAGCTTCACCGCCAGCGGCAACGCGCCCACGGCGGCCGGCACGGCGGCAGGCAACACCGCCTGCGCTGCCACGGCCACCACGGCCATCAACGCGCTCAGCACGGCGGCCGGCAACAGGCTGTTGAGAAAATACAGGCCCAGATTGATCGCCAGCGCGCGCCGCGGCAGGCGCGCCTTGCGCACCGCGAGCCAGCGCTCCAGCGGCACGAACACCAGCGACAGCAGCACCAGCCACACGCACAGGCGCGCGACGTTGACCGCAAAAGTGGGCAGGTAGGCGAGGAAGGCGTTCATCGAAGTCATGGTGCCAATAATAGCGAAAACGGAAACGACAATGCCGGACGCGAACGTCCGGCATCGGTTGAAGCAGGCAGCGAATTAAGCGGCCTTGGCTTTGCGGCGGCGTGCGGCGAAACCGACCAGGCCGAGGCCCAGGCCCAGCATGCCCCAGGTTTGCGGCTCAGGTACGGAGGCCACCATCGACACGCCATCCAGCAGCGAGAACGGCGGCACGCCGGCAGGGGTGCCCACGGCCAGGAAGCTCAGCACTTCGCTGCTGCTGGTGGCGGTGAAGGTGAAGGTCTCTTTTTGCCAGCCGGTGAAGCCGTGGTTGGCGTTCTGTTTCACTTCGGTCGACTTGGTCTGATTGCCGAACGAGACTTTCCACTGTTCGGTGGTGGCGCCGTTGAACGATTGCTGCTGCGCGCCGGCCCAGTAGAAGCTCAGGTCGTATTGCTTGCCTGCGACCAGGCCGTTGACGGTCTGGGTCAGCGGGGCGATTTCGAAGGCGCCGTCGGCCGCGACGAAATTGCCGCCCACCGGGCTGGCGCCCAGGCCGTTGGCGGCGCCGTTATGTGGACCCCACAGTTGCAGGTTGCCGTAGCTGCCGGTGACGCCACCGTTGTCGACGTTCGAGCCGTTGAACAGGAAGTTGTAGCCGTTGCTGTTCCAGCCTTGCAGCTGATGGCCGCCCCAGCCGATCTGGCCGTAGTTGCCGCTTTCAAAACCGCCGTTGACGATCAATTCGCCAGGTACGGCGGCGTTTGCGGCGCTGGCGCTCAGGGCGGCGACAGCGGACAGGGCCAACATTATCGATTTAAAGCGCATGTAAAAACTCCAGATTTCGTATTTGAGGCGGACGGCCGGCCGCCGGCGGCGCGGAACGGTGACTTCAGCGAACTTGCTCTAAAAGCATTATGAATGAACAAGATGCAATTTGGAATATTTTTATTTTGTAAAGTTAGTTGAGATAGTCACAATGGATGTGCTAGCAATGGAAGCGATCCCGCTCAAATGCAAAAAGAAAACCGGGCTCAAATCGTGATGCGCCAGCCTTTTTTTTCAGCGCCGGCCATGGCCAGCCAGAATAGGGCGGTGAAGCAGGCGGCGAACGCCAGCGAGGCCGCCCAGGGGCCCAGCAACGGGGTCAGCGGACGGCTGAAAATCGTCGCGTAAAGTGGCCCCATGATGCCGCTGCCTTCGATCACGCAAGTCGCGATCCAGGAGCCGGCGTAGGCGGCGATGGCGTTCAGGCCCATGGCGCGGCCCAGCGGCGGCCAACCACGAACGTCGATCAGCTGGTGCGCCAGCGCGATGACCAGCATGCCGAATCCGCCGGTCCACAGCACGAACGACGAGGTCCACAGCTGTTTGTTCAGCGGCAGCACCAGCGACCACAGGCCGCCGGCCAGCATGCCCGCTGCGCCTGCCAGTGCCAGCGTGCGGGTCCGCCCTTGCCGCAGCCAGTCGCCGGCGCGCAGGCCGAGGATGACCGTGGCCAGCGACGCCAGCGTGCCCACGATGCCCTCCGGGTCGTGGCCGATGCCGGTGGCGGCGTCGTACTGGTAGGCCAGATGGCCGAGCAGCGCGCTGTCGACGCGGTCGGGCAGGTTCAGGCCCGGCTCCAGCGAACCGCCGGCGGCCAGCAGGCCCCAATATCCCAGCACGATGGTGGCGAACACCGCCCACTGCGCGCGGGCGCTGCGCACGTGGATGGCCAGCAGTCCCGCAGCGGCGAAGCAGATGCCGGTCCGTTGCAGCACGCCGAACAGGCGGAAGCCGCGCCCATTCAGCAGCAGCATCGCCACCACATGCAGTGCTATCCCCAGCAGCACGATGCGCGCGGCGCGCAGCAGCACCGGGCGCGCAAGCTCCGCCGCATTGGCGCCGGCCTCAAGGCGCGGCCCCAGCGCGAGGTTGAGCGAGACGCCGACGATCAGCAGGAAGATGGGGAAGATGAAGTCCGGCGGCGTGCAGCCGTGCCATTCGGC
Source organism: Duganella vulcania (assembly GCF_009857655.1). Lineage (NCBI taxonomy): Bacteria > Pseudomonadati > Pseudomonadota > Betaproteobacteria > Burkholderiales > Oxalobacteraceae > Duganella > Duganella vulcania. Next base: position 74,828 of record NZ_WWCX01000011.1, on the reverse strand, counting down.
GTGTTCCAGCCAGGGGTAGACGTGCGACCAGTCGCCGGCGTCGTTCACCAGCAGCATGGCGGCCACCGTCAGGCCGCGTACCGCGTCGATAGAATTGATGCGCATAGTTTTCGAGGTTAAAGCTGCAATTTGAAGTGCAGCCGGTTGAGGCCCGCCGCCAGCGCCATGACGATGATGGCGTAGGCGAGGGCCCATAGGAATCCGGGCCAACCGGAGCCCAGCACGTCCGGCCGCGCCAGGTGCAGCAGCTGCATCATCGCGTAGACGATGTAGGGAATGATATAAACCAGCAGCGGATTGGCCGCCGCCGGCCGGACCAGCGCCACCCAGCCGTTAATGCGCCGCAGGTCGACCACCCAGTACAGCGCCGCGAACAGCAGTACGCAGATGGCGGAGCTGTAAAGCGCCCAGCTCGGCGTCGCATAAATCTTCGAGATCTTGAACCAGGGCCGCAGCACAAAGGCGATCGCGGTCAGTGCCAGCGCAAGCAGCAGCGCATCGCGGAACGGCTTGGCGCGCCCCTGGCCGAAGAAGATCAGCGACGTCACCATGCCGCACAGCGCGATCGATGTGTGCACGGCGTTTTCTGCCTGCGCGCCCAGCAGCTGCACAAGCGCGGACGATGGCGCCGCGTGGGCGGCGGCGTACAGGCCCGTACATGCCAGCACCAGCGCGACGAGCGGCAGGATGCGCGCACGCGCAAGCTCCCACGCCAATGCGCTGTACAGGTAGGCCCAGCCTATCAATCCCAGTATGCCCCACCATTGCGGCGCGAGCCGCAGGCTGCCATCGGCGCCGCCGCGAAACGCCAGCGCCAGCGCCACCAGCCCGCAAAGGCCGGCCGCCCGCAATGCCAGCGACAGCGTCCTGTTCGCGAACCGGTGCACGGTCCACACCAGCATCGCGCAGCCGTAGAACAGCAGCGACCACAGATGGATGGACATGCCCATCGCCGCCTCGTTGTAGCCGTCTTCCGCGTTGACCATGAAGACACCGAGCACCAACAAGCCGGCGGCCCGGGTGAGCACGTGCCGCCAGCGCTGGGCCGCCGTATCGCCCGCCGCCTGCCGCTGCGCCATGGCGAACGGTATCGACATGCCGACGATGAACAGGAAGGCAGGGAACACCACGTCCGGGAAGGTCATGGCGTCGGCATCCGCCGGGGCGTGATCCATCCAGGCCGGCATCCCGCGCACGCCTGCCAGCGTGTTCACGAAGATCATGACCAGGATGGTGACGCCGCGGAAGGCGTCGATCGCCAGTATCCGCGCCGGCCTAGAGTTTGCCACGCAGCCCCAGGTAGTATTGACGGCCGTTCGAATACGAGGCGATAGGCTGGTCCTTGTTGGTGCCGTAGTAGCGGAGCACCGCGTTGTTCAGGTTCAGCGCATCGAAGGTGACCGACAGGTTCTCGTTGATCTTGTAGCTGATCGACGCCGCCAGGTTGCCGGTCCCCGCCATCACCTGCGGGAAGCTGTTGTACAAGCCGCCCGAGAAGCTGGAGCGGTAGGTGTAGGCCAGGCGGGCGCTCAAGCGGTCGTCCTCGTAGTAGGTCTCTGCGTTGTAGGTGTTTTTCGAGTTGCCCACCACCGGCAGGCCGTCGTCCGCCTTGCCGTCGGTGTAGGTGTAGTTGGCCACGACGCCCACGCCTCCGAACAGGTGCTGCTGGTACGCCAGCTCCACGCCCTTGTTCTTGGCCGCGATATTGGTCGGCGACGAAATGGCGTAGCTGTCGAAGCGCTTGAACGAGTTGTTGAAGTAGGTGAGGTTGGCCGTGCCGTAGGTGACATAGGACGACATGTCCATGTAGAACACGCCGGCCGACAGCAACGCTTTCGGCGCGAAGTACCACTCCAGCGCGACGTCGTAGTTGGTCGAGCGGACCGGCTTCAGTCTCGGATTGCCGCTGCTGCCGGTCAGGTTGGTGTCGTTGAGCGTCACCGCACCGACCATCGCGCTGAAGTCCGGGCGCGCCATCGTCTTGGCGACAGCCGCGCGGGCCACCAGCTTGGGCGACAGGTCGATCTTGAAGTTCGCGCTCGGCAGGAAGTCGTTGTAGCCGCTCTGGTTCAGCGTCGGCGTGTACGGGCCGTTCACGTTGTCCTGGCCGATGGGATGGTCGCCGCCGGGGATGTTGGTGATCGTCGCCTGGTTGGTGTGCACATAGCGCACGCCCACGTTGCCGCGCCAGCCGTCGCCCGCCAGGTTGACCATGCCGTAGATGGCGCTGGACTTCTCCTTCACGTCCATCTCGCCGGCCCAGTTCTCGGTGGTGGGGCCGCCGGCCAGGTCGTATTTGGCGGCCCAGGCGGCGATGTCGGCGGGATTGATCTGCCACACGTTGCGCAGGAAGCCGCCGCTGTTGGTGATGCCGTTGCCGAAGTTGGACGGGTAGGTCGAGCCATTCCAGGCCGGCAGCGGCGCCGAGGTGGTGCCGTCGCAGGCCTTGCAGCTGCGGTTCTCCGGCTGGCTCACGCTGCGATGGTGTTCGGCGAAGCGCACGCCGAACTTGGCGGACTCCATGACGTCGCGATCGAGCCGCAGTTCGGCGTCGGCCTGCGCGTATTTTTCGGCATCCTTGGTAATGACGTGTGAGCCCCAGGCGGAGGCGGTGACGTAGTTGGTGAACTTCGACGTGTCCGCGCCGGGGAAGGACATGATGGCCGGCGACAGGCCGTTCAGCGTGTAGCTGGAACCGGCGCCGGTCAGGCCTGCCTCGTAGCCGATATCGGCCGGGGTCTTGCCGGTGCCGCGCGTGTAGCCCACGCTGCCGCTGATGCGCAGGTCCTGGTTGACCTTGTAGCTGCCATCGAGATCGATGTAGGCCGACGAGGACGACGAGCCGGGACGGTAGATCTGGTCGCCGAAGGCCGAATACAGCGACGAGTTGTAGGTCTGCGTGGCGCTGACGGCCGGGTACTGCGACGCCGGGATCGTCGCCGACACCAGCGTGCCGCTCTTGATGGTGTAGGCCGAAGGGATCACGCCGACCGGCGCGCCTGTGTCGGGGTTGGTGGCGTTGATGTTGGCGGCGATGTTGTTGTAGAAGCTGCGGTTGTAGTTGGCCGCGTCCAGCTGCGAGCTGAAACCGTTGATGTCGAAGCTCAGTTCCTTGTTCGGCTTGAACTGGAGGTCGAAGGCGCCGCCGGTGCGCTTGCGGGTCTGCTCGAACAGCGAGGCGCTGATGCCGGCCGGCGCCAGGATGCCCGCCAGCTCGGGATGCGCCTTGGCCGCGTTGCTGTCGGCGGCGATGGCGGTGTAGCCGTAGAACTCCTGGCCGTCGCGCCGCTCATGGCGTTTTTCCGAGAACAGCTGCACCAGCACGCCGAAGGTCTTGGCGTCGTTCTTCCAGCCGATCAGCGCATTCATTTGCGGATCGGTCTTGCTGGGCAGGTCGGCATGGATGGCCTGGGCCGAGGCTTCCAGCGTCAACTGCTTCTTGAAGTCCAGCGGCTTGCGGGTTTCGATATTGACCGAGCCGGCCACGCCGCCTTCCACCATGTCGGCCTGCTGGCTTTTCTGCACCGTGACCGCGCTGACGATTTCCGACGGCAGCAGCGCGTAGCTCACGCTGCGGCCGACCGCGCCCGCCTGGTCCAGCACGAACCAGTCGCCGGTGCCGATGGTATGGCCGTTGACCTGCGTCTGCGTCAGGCTGGAGCTGGTGCCGCGGATGCTCACGCGGTCGTTCTCGGCGAAGCCGCCTTCGCCGCCGGCGGAGGAGGAGATGTTCACGCCCGGCACGCGCTGGATGGCGTCCGCCACGTTCTTGTCCGGCATCTTGCCGATGTCTTCGGCCGATACCACTTCGGACAGCGTATCGCTATTGCGCTTGCGGGCCAGCGCCTGCTGCAGGGAGGCGCGGATGCCGGTAACCACCACCTGTTCCAGCGGCTGGGCGCTGTCGCCGGCCGTTTGCTGCGCCATCGCGGGCGCCGCCGCGCATGCGAGCATCAATGCCACCGCCGACGCGATCGGCGTTGGCACCGTTTTCATCCCTGCTTTGCTGTCCATCTAATCTCCCACGATGATAGTTGTAGTGTGGGCAGATTCTCCCTAGTCTTCCTTAACGCAATCCAAAAGAAACCTTAAGGGTTTCCTAACGCTGTGGCGCGCAGGCGATTGACAGGCGGGCGGGAAGATGCGTAGATACGGGCTTCACGAAAGAGGTGGTTACACATGAAGATATGCCTGGTCGAGGACGACCTGGAACTGGGCAAGGCCTTGCAAGCGGCCTTGCAGGATGCGGGACAGGAAGTGGTATGGGTGCGCCGCGCCAGCGATGCGCGCCATTGGGTGGAAAACGAGCCGTTCGACGCGGTGCTGCTGGACCTGGGCCTGCCCGACGGGAACGGCATCGACGTGCTGCGCGAGCTGCGGGCGTCCGGCCACACGCTGCCCATCCTGGTCATCACCGCGCGCGACAGCCTGGAGGACCGCTTGAACGGCCTCGATCGCGGCGCCGACGACTATCTGGTCAAGCCCTTCGTGGTCACGGAACTGCTGGCGCGCTTGCGCGCGGTGATGCGGCGCGCCACCGGCTGGAGCGAATCCGGTGAGCCGGTGTGGAAGGTCAAGGACCTGGTACTGGACGATAAGCGCATGCTGTTGACCCGGGCCGGCGTCAACGTGGTGCTGTCCAAGACCGAATTCGCGCTGCTGCATGCGCTGATGCGCTACCCGGACCGTGTGCTGACCCGGCGCGAGCTCGAGTCGCGCGCGCTGCCGCACAGCGAGGGCGCGGCGCTGGACGTCCATATGTCGCACCTGCGGCAGAAAATCGGCGAGGGCTACATCCGCACGGTGCGCGGCGTCGGCTACGTCGTCGACAAATGACAATGCACAATCGCTCGCTGTTCAAGCGCCTGCTGTTCGGCTTCATCGCGGTGATGATGCTGATCTGGCTGGCGAACCTGGCACTGGATGTGTACGAGACCCGCACCAGCAAGCGCCGCGACATGCAGCGCGAGCTGCGCGCCAGCGCCTTGCGCATCATCGTGCTGATGCAAACCATCGGCGAAAGGCCACCCGGGCAGATCCAGCCCCTGGTGCGCAAGATGGAACAGCTGCACTACGCGCTGTACACGGAACTGGGCTGGTACATACCGGCGCTGCAAACGCAGGTCTGGCGGCACGGGCAGCTGGTCTACGCCTCGCCGGACGCCGGCCTGCCGCCCACCGATGCCGCCGCCGGCCCGCACCGGCAACCGCTCAGGGACGGGTGGGTGGTCTCGGTCGAAGACGACCCCGCCACCGGCGTCACGGTGCGCATGGCGACCGAGGTGATAGGCGAATGGATGCTGCAGGTGTCCAGCATCGGCTATTACTTTGCGCCGCTGCTGTTCAGCATACCGTTCCTGCTGCTGCCGGCCTGGTTCATCATTCGTGTCGGACTGCGGCCCTTGAAGTCCATCGTCGGCGAGATCGAAGAGCGCTCGGCCACCGATTTGTCGCCGCTGGCGCCGTCGCCATACCTGGAGCTGTCGCCGCTGGTCGGTTCGGTGAACCGGCTGATGGAGCGCCTGACCGAGCGGCTGGAGCGCGAACAGGAGTTCCTGGTCGACGCCGCGCATGAACTCAAGACGCCGCTGTCCATCATCCAGATCAATGCCGAGACGTTGGCCACCACGCGCACCGCGCAGCGTGTGGAAGAAGCCGGACAAGGCCTGCGCACCGGCGTGCAGCGCGCCACGCACACGGTCCACCAGTTGCTGGCCTTGGCCCGTTCCGGCGGCGACCGCGATCACGCCAGCCTGGTGCCGCGCGACTTGGTTGAACTGGTGGCGGACCGCTTGGCGCTGGCCGGCCAGATCGCCGCCACCCGCCATGTCGAAATCGAACTGCAGGCGCCGGAGCGCTGCATCCTGCCGATGCACCTGGAAAGCATGGCGTCGCTGATCGATAACCTGGTCAGCAACGCCGTCAAGTATTCGCCCGAAGGCGGGCGCGTGACGGTATGCATCCTGGAGGCCGATGGCCGCGTGGACTTCTCGGTGGCCGACCAGGGACCGGGCATCGCGCCGGAAATGCAGCGCAAGGTGTTCGAACGCTTTTTCCGGCTGCCCGACCAGGACCAGGCGGGCAGCGGTCTTGGGCTGGCGATCGCCGAGCGGGCCGCCGCCCGCAACCAGGGCCGCATCCTGCTGGCGAATCGCGACGAAGGACCGGGGCTGATGGTGAGGGTAAGCTTTACGCAAAACCCAGCCTGAGCGTGTCAAATTTGCCATATAATCTGGCCGCTGAAACTCTCATATCCCGCCATGAATTATCTGACCCGCTTTCGCCCGCTGATCCTCGCTGTGCCGCTGCTGCTGGCCGGCTGCCAATCCACCATGCAGCGCATCGCCGATTGCAAGGTCGGCGACTGGAACGCCATCGGCCACAAGGACGGCTTGCAGGGCGAACCGGCCAACTACGCGGAGCGCAAGGACTTCTGCGATGACCACGCCGATGCCAAACAAACCGCCGCCAGCGGCGCGGAGGCGCAGTACACGGCCGGCTGGGCACAGGGGAACTGGGACCTGTGGTCGCAATTTGGCAAGGCCGATGGCGGCAACGGGCAGCAACCTCAGTTTGACGCCCACGTGGCCAGCGAAGAAATCCGCAAGCACAATACGCCGCTCAACCGCCCAGCCTACGATGCCGGCTGGGCCATCGGCAATTCCGAATACTGGCGGGGACTGGGCAAGCGCGCCGGCACCGACGGCCAGCCACTGGCCGCGCAAAAGGACGCCGCGCGCGTCAGGGCCGCAGCGACGCAGCTGCGCTTCGACGAAGCCGCATATTCCGACGGCTGGCAGATCGGCAACCGCACCTTCTGGCAGGATGCCGGCTACACCGACGCGCGCAATGGCACGCCGGACAGCGCCTTCCGCGACCGTGCCGCCGCCGCCCGCAGCGCCGGCGTGCAGGTGCAGGAGGAAGCCTACCGTGCAGCATGGAACGGCGAGATCGTCAACTACTGGCGCAACCTCGGCACCCAGGATGCCGTCAGCGGCAAGGACTTCGCCATGCGCGGCAAGGAAGCACGCGCCAAGGGACTGAAGATTTTCGAGTCCGACTACCGCCAGGCCTGGGAGACGCGGCTTGCCGCCTACTGGAGCCAGGCCGGCGCCGACGATGGCTATGGCAAGCCGTTCATGCTGGACGAACGCATCGCCAATGCGGGGCGCGATGGCGTGTTCGTCACCGCCAAAACCCGCGACCAGTACACGGCGGCATGGGAAGAGCAGAACACCAGGTACTGCCAGCCGGAGAACGCCTTTGAACGTGGGCGCACCAACATCGGCATGATGGTCGAAGTCTGCCGCGTCGAGATGCGCAACCAGTTGAAGCATGCTTACGTGAGCGGGCAGGATTTCGAGATCGCCGCCGCCAAGCACCGCCAGGCGGTGGACGATGCCAATGATGTGGCGAACCGCCTGAATGACGCCCGTCATCGATTGGCCAGGCTGGAACGCGAGATCCGCTCGAACCAGGAAGCCAAGGACCGCGTGGTCAACGACGAAACGAGGAAGCAGGACGCCCGCCGTGAACAGGAGCGCCGCGATCTGTACGACTACATTCCGCGCCTGGAGCGCCAGCTCGATGACGCCCGCCGTTGGGTGGAACGTCATGAGCAGCAAATGCAGCGCTTGCGCCGCGAGATCTACTGACCGGCGTCAGAACCCGCCGCTGGAGGTGACGAAGGCGGCGAAGCTGCCGACATTCAGGCTGCCGAAACCGGTCGTGTAGTCCCAGCCCTTGGCTGCGGTGTATCCGCCGTTAGTGCCGGAGATGACATCGTGGAAAAGCGCCGTCTGCGCCACGCCATATTTGTACAGGGCGGGAGCGGGGAAGGCCAGCCGGTTGCCATTGGCGGACTGTATCCGCGCCCAGAAGCCGGCGAAAATAGGCGCGGCCAGGCTGGTGCCGCCGTACTGCACGTACTTGCCTTTGACGAGCGTGATCGCCCCGGTCGACGGATCGCCGGCGAAGGAGATATCCGGCACGCCCCGGCGGGTTGAAGTGCCCAGCACCTTGGACGCCAGTTGCCAGCTTGGCGCGGCCTCGATCAGGCTCACGCCACCGCCCGTGCCGCCGCCGGTGGCGCAGGTGCTGTAGTTGGTGCACGCCCAAACGGTTTCACCGGTCCACGTGCCGGTGGTGCTGGTGGAGACCGACGTGCCGCCGACCGCGATCACATACGGGGAGACGGCTGGATAGCTTTGCGCGCTGGTCTTGCCGCCGCACTCGTAGGAGCCGGCATCCCCGGTGGCGACGACGAAGGTCTGGCCTTGCGCCACGGCGGCCAGGAAAATCTGGTCGTCGGTGGCTTGCGTGCCGCTCAGGCGCGCGTTGGACTCGCACTCGCCCAGCGACACGTTGATCACCTTGGCGACATTGGCCGCGACGGCAGCGTTATAGGCCGCCGTCAGATCCGCCTCGGTCAGCGAAGCCGCCGCATAAAACACCATGGACTTGACGGCGCCGCCGGCCGCGCCCAGCGCGTTCTGGCTGTCGATATTCCACTCCGCCGTATTGTCCGTGGTGGCGGTCGTGCTCACGCGCCGGCTGGCGCTGGCGACGTTGACCACACTGACCACCGGCTGCGCGTAGCCTGCGGTGCGGGCGAAGCTGCTCAGGTCCGTCAAGGTCTGCGTCATGCTGCCGGCGGTGATGATGCCGATGGTCGTCTTGGCCGCGGTGGGCAGGGCGGTGGCGTTGTAGATCGCCGGCCAGGCCGTCGGGCTGTGGCCCACCTTGCCGGCTGTGGCGTAGACCGATGCCTGCGCCTCGACCTGCGCGGTGTGCGCCAGATGCACGGTTTGCAGGCCATGCACGCCGAGCACGATGCCGCTCAATGCGCTGGGCACCACCGGATCGTTGGTGTTGGCGTACGCCGTGCGCTCGCCTCTGGAGAAGTGGCGCATCTGGACATTGAAGGCCGAGCGCGCGCTGCCCACCGAGCCGTCGGCGCTCACCAGCATGTTATTTGGACTGATCTCGATATTGACGAAGCCACTCTGGCTGAGGTGCTTGACCACAGCGGCGACATCGGCCGGCGCCGGCGCATACCGGGACAGGAACTGCTCACTGGTCAGCGGGGTGTTGGTCTGGCCGGCCATCAGGCTTGCGGCGAAGGCCTCCAGCTGGTCGCGGTTGCGCAGCTGAAGCGAGACCGCGACGTGCAGCGTATCGCCGGACCGCATCTCTGCGCCGGGCGTGAAATCGCTGGCGTCGGGCGCGTGGGAATGCGTGGCGCGCCAGTTCTGCGGCTGCGCATGGACGGGCAAGGACTGCGACAACGCCAGGCCACAGGCCACAGCGAAAGTGATGGGGCGAAGAGTAAAGTGCATGACGTGCTCCTGAGCTTTAGCAGCTAAAGTTTATCTCGGGAAATATCTCTAGCGGCGAAATTTACACGTCTTTACAGCCCCGGTTGCGGGAAAGCCTTTATGGCTTGGCAATATTTGGTAACAATACGTGGATTTCCGGGCGGGCTGTGCTTGCGTTATCATTACGCCATGTCCGCGCCACGATCCGATGAAATGCTCATGCTCAGCTATCGCAACGGCGATCTGGCGGCGTTCGAGGAACTGTACCGGCGCCACAGCCAGGGACTGTATCTGTTTCTGGCATGGCGCTCGCCGCGCCGCGAATGGGTCAACGACATCATGCAGGACAGCTGGGCCAATCTGCACCAGGCCCGCGCGCGCTACGAGCCGGGCGCCAGCTTCCGCACCTATCTTTTCCAGATCGCGCGCAATCGCCTGATCGACTTGATACGCCTGAACGAGCGTGTGCTGCTGGCCAGCGACGGCGGCGAGGAGGGTTGGTTCGAGGGCGTCGCCGATGGCGCGCACGATAGCCTGGCGCCCGACGGCCAATTGGAACGCAAGCAGCAGAACAGCCGATTGCATGCGATGATACGTTTGCTGCCGGTCGATCAGCGCGAGGCGCTGGTGCTCCAGCAGTTCAACGGCATGAGCCTGGAGGAAATCGCGGAACTGGTGGCGGCGCCGGTGGAGACGGTGAAGAGCCGCCTGCGTTACGCGATGCGCAGGCTGCGGCAGGAACTGGCGCCGGCTGCCGAAGAGGCGAGAGCATGAATCCACACGATCACACTGAAGACGCGGAATTCGAAGATTTCCTCAATGGCGAGGGGGACCTGGCGCGCCAGCTGCAAGGCGTGCCGCAACCGCAGCCGCCGGAGGCTTTGTCCGCCGCCATCCTGGCGCGGGCTGCTGCCGACATGCGCGGCGGCGGCGCCGAATCGGCAAACGATGCGCTGCACGATGCCGTGCCGGCCGCACCGCCGGCCCGCCACTACCTGCGGCGCGCGAGCGTTCCGCTTGGGTTGGCGGCCAGCGCGGTGTTTGCCTTGTTCGCTGTGCGCGTCCTGATGCCGCAGGCGGTTGCGCCGGTGGCCAAGGAGCCTGTGGTCGTGGCGGCGGCTCCTGTCGCGGAAGTGCCGCCGCCCGCTGTTGAAATTGAATCGGCGCCGCCGCCAGCGCCGAAAGCTGTTCAGCACAAGCGCTCCGCGACGCGACCGGCGCCGCCCGTGGACATCGCGGTCGCCGCGGCGGACACCGAAATTGCCCCGGCACCGGCATTAGCTGCGCCGTCGATAGCAGCCGCGCCACCGGTCATGGCTGCGCCAATGGCCAAACGGTCCACCGTGCTGGCTGCACGAGAGGAATCCAGGCAGCTGATCCTGCAACCGGAGCCTGGCGCCGAATTCCCATTGCTGGCGGCGCCAGCGCCGCTTGCTCGCATGCGGGCACCGGTGATGGCAGATGCCGCATCCAAGCCACGGCCGATGAGTTATTTTGGCGCGGTAGTGGAGGACCCGCCGGCGCCCGAGTGGCTTGATCGCATCGACGCAATGCTGAAAGCCGGCCAAACGAAAGAAGCGCATGCGGAATGGCTGAAATTCCGCATGCGCTACCCGTATGCCGAAGTGCCGCCTGAACTTCAGCGGCAACTCCAGGCGATCAATTAACGTCGAACTCTCCCACCAGCACGGTGCTGCCGGTATCGCGCAGGCGCAGCGTGACCATCTGGTCGCGCTGTTTCGCCGTGCCGAAGCCGGTGCTGAGGCGCAGCTGCACCGTCGTCGCGCCAGCCACGATCTGCTGGCGGCTGCCAAAGGAGTTGACCTCCACCCGATATTTGCCAGGCTTGGCCACCCGCAGCGAAAACTCCTCAGGCCCGTAGCCGCCGGTGAAATCGCGCGACATGCGCCCGCCCTGGTAGGTGTAGCGGTTGCCGTAGTAGCACTTCTCTCCGTTCGGATCGGTGACCCACAAATCGATGTCGGTGTTGTCGGCGTCCCAGGTCAGCACTGCCCGCAAGGCCAGCGGCAGGTTGCGCAGCAGGCGCGGATCGACGCGGCTGGTGTCCGGCTTGACGGCAGCCTTGGCGACAATCGCATTCAGCTCCGCCAGCGTCACCAGCTCGATTTCGGCAAAGCGGCCATCCCACGGACGGTTCAGCACTTCCGCCAGCTGGTCCACCGCCGGTTGCACCTGTCCGGCGGCGGCATAAGCGAGGCCCAGATCGCGGTACGATTGCGGCTCCTCTTCTGCCAGCAGCAGCACCTGCTTGAACACGGGGATCGCCAATACCGGCTCGCCCGCCTGCAGCAGCCGGTAGCCGAGTATCCGCAATACCTGGCGGTTTTCCAGATTCATCTCCGCCAGGTTGGATAGCACGCGCAAGGCCAGGTCGCGCTGGCCCGATTCGAGCAGCATGTCCGCGCTGTCGAGGAAGAAGGCGCTGCTGTTGGCGTAGTTCGGCTTCTCGTCGAGGTAAATGGCATACAAGTCGCCGGCTTTGGCGGCCTTCATGCGGGCACGATACGGTTCGTCGGGTGACCATTTCTTGAGCTGGATGCCGGCGTTCGGCGTTTCATCGCCGGATGGCGCAGGGGCTTTGGCGAGGCGCTCCGCGTTGCGCGTCTCGGCGCGTCCGTATGCCAGCGGCGCAGGCGCTCGCCTTTGCGTTGGCGACGGGGCCATTTCGGCCACCGCGGCCGGCATCATACGAGGCTCGAACTCCATCGCGCCATCGCCGTCCTGCTTGAACTCGATATGCCGGGGCGGCGCCGACTTCGGATAGGTCTTTGCCCACCACGCCACCTTTTGCTCAAATTCCTGCACGACCTGGTCGCTGTGTTGTGCGGCGATGCGGCGCCGCTGCGTCAGGCGATTCTCTTTGAGCTTGGCATAGGCTTCCTTGTAGGCTGCGGGCGGTTCGATGTCGTAGCGCAGATAGTCCTCCAGCCGGTCCAGCACCAGCAGCGAGGTTTCGCGCGTGGGGATGCCGAAACGCTGGCCGACACGCCGGATCTCTCCGCGTTTCAGATCGTAGTCCGCTTCCAGCGCATGCAGGCGGTAGCTGGCCCACATGCCAGCGGCCAGTGGGTGGAACGGCGCCTTGCCGCTAACCGGCACAGTCATCGTGCGGCTCTTGCCCTGCTGCGTCAAGGTTAGCGCCAGCTCCGCATTGGCTTGTTTCAGGCGCCCGGCGATGCGCAATATGCCGTCCTGCGGCTCGCGTGCTTCAATCGCGATATCGGTGGCGCCGGTGGCTGCGACATCGCTCAGTTGCAGCTCGTCGGCCAGCAGCGCTTGTGCCGCCTGCACCGGCTGGCCTGCCTGCAGTTGCACAAGGCGGCCACCATTGCGTTCCGCCAGCGCCGACAGGCGCGCGCTGTCCGACACCAGCGCCGAATTCAGCGCATACAGGCGCTGACCCTTGCCCAGCGTAGGGAAGGGCGCATCGCCATAGTTGGACAGTCCATCGCTGACCAGCAGGTATTCGTTGATGTCCGCTTCCGGCTTCCATGCGCCCAGGGCGCTGGCGCCGTCGTAGGCGGTATTCGCCAGCGCGGCGCGCAAACCAGCCCAATTGCCGTTGACGACGCGGTATCGCTGGCTAGCCTCCGTGCGGTCGCGCAGGCGGATCAACCGCACCTCCACATTGCGCACGGTCTTGAAGTAGGCGTCCAGCACTGCCAGTTCGGCCTCGGTCTGGCGCTGGGCGCCGGAGCCCGAGCTATCCCACAGCAGTCCAAGCACGCCTGGCGGCACCCGCGCCGGATGGTTGCTGTCCCCGGCGACGGCGATCTCGCTGAGGAAGAAGGTCTCGCCGTCGAACTCCTGCACAAAGGTCTGCGGTTCCGTCGCGGCGGACAGCGTCAGCTCCAGTGTGCCGTCGGCGCGGAAGGCATTCCTGGCGATGCGGGCGCGATAGCCGTCCTGCTGGCGCTCGAACTGCACGCCGCCCAACGCGCCGCGCGTCTGCGGGGGCGTTACCGCGCCGTGCACATTTAGTTCCAGATCAAATTCCTTGATCCCTTCACCGTAGGCCAGGGGCAGCCGATACAGCCGCTGTGCCTCCTGGCGCGGCAGCGCTTCGGCATATTTGAGCTGCACGGTGCGGGTGCCGTGCGGCGGTATCGGGTAGACGCGCAGCTTGAAGTTATTCCCCTGGGTCGTCTCCAACAGCGCGGGATCGACGCGGGTTCGTTCAACCTCCTCGAAGATCATGCGGCCCTTGGCTTTTTCGACCGGCACAGCGGGCCGCAGCGCCCCGTCGATATCCAGCGCGAACGCGGTCACGTGCTGCGCGGGCAGCAGCGGGAACTGCAGTTCGCCTTCCAGCTGTACTGCGTTTGGATTGTAGAACACCATCTCCACGGTGGTTTGGGCCAGGCCGCCGCTGATCTCCGCGCCGATGCGCAGGCTTTGCAGGCGCACTGGCGTCTGCGCGCGCGGGGCGATCAGGCGCGGCGGCATGATGGGCGGAAGCGGCGCGATGGCGTTCGCCGTCAACGACAGGCTCAATAAAAGTACTGCTAGCAGTGGGCGCAACATGACATCTCCTTGGCCGGAAAAGCCCGGCGTCCCATGTGAAACGGACCGGCGGGGAAATCAGGGTTAAACCGCGCAAAATAATTCGATGCGGCACCGCAGCAATATTCGATTGCGTTATCTAGATTTGTTGATATCATTTCCCTGCCTGACCACAAAGGAAACCAGATGAATGCACCAAGTACGCCTCACCCGAATTACGAAATCCTGATCGCTGCGGCGCGCAAAGCCGGGCCGGTCACGGTCGCCGTCGCGCACGCGTGCGACCGCCACGCACTGGAAGCTGCGCTGGATGCCGCCCGCATGGGGTTGATCAATCCGATCCTGGTCGGGCCACAGGCACGCGTCCGCAAAGCCGCGGAGGAGGCGGGCCTGGACATCTCCGCACTGCAACTGGTCGATACCGAACACAGCCACGCCTCGGCCTTCCGCGCGGTGGAGCTGATCCGCGAAGGCCATGCGTCCGTGCTGATGAAGGGCAGCCTGCACACCGACGAATTAATGGGCGCCGTGGTCGCCGGCGGGACCGGCCTGCGCACCGGGCGCCGCCTGAGCCACTGCTTCGTGATGGACGTGCCTGGCCGCGACGAGCCGTTGATCGTCACCGATGCCGCCGTCAACATCAATCCCACGCTGGACGAAAAGGTCGACATCATCCAGAACGCCATCGACCTGGCCCATGTGATGAAGTTCAATCCGGTCAAGGTGGCTATCCTGGCGGCGGTGGAGACGGTCAGCGCCAAGATGCCTTCCACGATAGACGCCGCCGCGCTGTGCAAGATGGCGGACCGCGGCCAAATCACCGGCGCCATCCTGGACGGTCCGCTGGCGATGGACAACGCCATCGATCCCGAGGCCGCGGCGATCAAGCATCTGGTCTCGCCGGTGGCCGGCAAGGCGAACATACTGGTGGCGCCCGATCTGGAAGCCGGCAATATGCTGGCCAAGAGCCTGACCTTCATGGCCGGTGCGGCGGCGGCGGGCATCGTGCTCGGCGCCCGCGTGCCGATCATCCTGACCAGCCGTGCCGACTCGGTCACCGCGCGCCTCGCGTCCTGCGCGGTGGCGGTGCTGGTGGCGCACAGCAAACTGGCCACCGGCCACGCCATGGGAGCTTGAGGACATGGCACCTAACGATAGCATCGTCGTCATCAACGCTGGCTCGTCGAGCATCAAGTTCTCGCTGTACAGCGGCGCCGGGCTGGCGCTCACGTTCAATGGGAAAATCGAAAACCTCTACAGCGGCGTCACCCGCTTCAGCGCGCAGGACGCGCAGGGACGCTCCATCGGAGAGCACCGCTGGGCGGACGCTCCGCTGAACCACGAAGGCGGCATGCGCTTCCTGATCGATTTCGCGCAATCGCATCTCGAGGGCCATCGCGTGGTGGCGGTGGGCCACCGCATTGTTCATGGCGGCGTGGCCTACAGCGGGCCGCAGCGCTTGAATTCCGATGTACTGGCCGCGCTGGAGAAGCTGATACCGCTGGCGCCCCTGCATCTTCCGCACAATCTGGCGCCGGTGCGCGCCGTGATGGCGATGGCCCCTGATGTGCCGCAAATGGGTTGTTTCGATACCGCCTTCCACGTCGGCCAGCCGCCGGAAGCCCAAGCGTTCGCGCTGCCGGCGCGGATCACCGAGCAGGGCGTGCGGCGCTACGGCTTCCACGGACTGTCGTACGAATATATCGCCAGCCGCCTGCCGGATGCAGATCCATCGCTGGCAAGCGCCAAGGTGGTCGCGGCGCACCTGGGCAATGGCGCCAGCATGTGCGCGATGGCCGCTGGGCGCAGCGTCGCCAGTACGATGGGCTTTACCGCCGTCGATGGCCTGCCCATGGGCACCCGCTGCGGCGCGCTGGATCCCGGCGTGGTGCTGTACCTGATCGAACAATTGGGCATGGATGTGGGCGGGGTGCAGAAGCTGCTGTACCAGGAGTCCGGCCTGCTTGGCGTCTCCGGCATTTCGCCGGACATGCGGACGCTGGAGCAAAGCGACGATCCGCACGCAAAAGCCGCCATTGCGTTGATGGTCTACCGCATCGGCCGCGAACTGGGTTCGCTGGCCGCGGCACTGGGAGGGTTGGACGCATTGGTCTTCTCGGGCGGGATAGGCGAGAACAGCACGGCGCTGCGCGCGGCGGTCTGCCGCGACGCCGCCTGGCTGGGTGTGAAGCTGGACGCCGGCGCCAACGACGCCAATCCGCGTGGCGTGGCGCGCATCAGCGCCGCCGACAGCAAGGTGGCCGTGTGGGTGATTCCGGCCAACGAGGAACTGATGATTGCCCGTCACACGCAAACATTATTGGAGCGCCCATGAATACCACCGAAACGATTTATCCGATTTTGTCCGGCAAACGCGCGCTGGTGGTCGGCGTCGCCAATGAGCACTCCATCGCCTGGGGCTGCGCGCTGGCCTTCCGCAAACTCGGGGCGGAGGTCGTGCTCACCTACCTGAACGACAAGGCCTTGCCGCACGTGGCGCCGCTGGCGCAGGAAATCGACGCGCAGCTATTGCCGCTGGATGTGACGATACCCGGCCAAATGGAAGCGCTGTTCGCGAAAGTGGCCGAACAGGGCAAGCTGGATGTCCTGGTCCACTCGATCGCCTTCGCGCCCAAGGCGGATTTGCAGGGCGGCCTGCTGGATTGTTCGCTGGACGGCTTCCTTCAAGCGATGGACATCTCCTGCCACTCCTTCGTGCGCATGGCCAAACTGGCGGTGCCGTTGATGACTGAAGGCGGCAGCATGTTCGCCATGAGTTACCATGGCGCGGAGAAGGTCGTCCCGAACTACAACGTCATGGGGCCGGTGAAGGCTGCGCTGGAAGCGTGTTGCCGCTATCTGGCCTATGAACTGGGCCATCGCGGCATCCGGGTCCATGCGATTTCGCCGGGGCCGCTGCAAACGCGGGCCGCCTCCGGCCTGAAGGACTTCGAACTGCTGCTGCGCGACGCCGCCACCCGCGCGCCCGTGGGTGAGCTGGTGGACATCCTCGACGTCGGCAATACCTGCGCCTACCTGGCCTCGCAATATGCACATCGCCTCACTGGCAGCACCGTCTATGTCGACGGCGGCCTGAATATCATCGCTTAAGGAAACCGGTTTTCAATGACCGCACACGTGACGCTGCAAGACATCGACGAGGACAACTTCGAGAGCTTCATGGACATGGAGCTCCCGGAGCACCAGCGTGATTTTTTGGACAGCAATGCCTATTCGATCGCGCAATCCAAGTTCTATCCCGACTTCTTCACACGCGGAATCTACTGCGACGGCAAGCCGGCCGGCTTCCTGCTGTACGACTGCAAGGCCGAGGACATTCCCGGCCTGTATGGCATCTATCGCTTCATGGTCGATTTTCCACAGCAGGGCAAGGGCATAGGCCGCAAGGCCATGGCGCTGCTGCTGGAGGAACTGCACGCCAAGCCTGACGTCGAGCGCATCATCATCTACTACAAGCCGGGCAACGTGGTGGCGCAGGCCTTCTACCGCAGCTTCGGCTTCCGTGAATGCGGCATCGACGACCAGGGCGAAATGATCGCCGAGATCATACCGTCACGGCTTCCCGATCAGCAGGTATAAGGCGGTCTGGTTGCGCGACGCGCGGCCGGCGCCAAAGTACAACGGCCCCAAAGGCGTATCGATGGCGATGTACAGCGCGTTGCTGCGCACTGTCTGCTCGCCGTCCTGCGCATCGATCGTATTGCCCATGCGGCCCAGCTCCGCCGAGGCGCCGACATAAGCACCGTTCAGCAAACCCGGCGCCGTCAGGCGGTAGTTGTACACCAGCCGGCCGAAATGCAGGCTGTTGCCGACCAATTCTCCGGTGCGGTAGCCGGACATGCGCAGGAAACCGCCGAAGGACACGATCTCATGGTCGGGCAGGGAATTCCCGCCCAGCTTGTGCTGGATTTCCACCGCACCCTGGAGCGAATGCGGCCCGGTGGCGAAAGCCCCCAGCGCGGAGAAGGACAGCTTGTTGTAGTTGGAGTCGGCGCCCATGGCCGTGCGGGATGCGTAGACACGCAGGTCGGCCTCGACGCCGGAGCGCGGGAAGGTGCGGTCGTCCAGCGTGTCGGCCCGCAGGCGCGCCTGCAGGCCGCCGGTGCGGGCGCGCGGGAACAGCTCGGACGGCGGCACGAAGCTGGTGTCGGGCAGCAGCTTGACGTGGCCGCGCGTCACGCCGATGCGCGCCTCGCCCCATTCCGCAAGCGGTGCGCCGAGATCCACTCCGGCGGCAACCGATTCGTTGCGGTAGCGCGCCAGGCGCTCGCCATGCGAGTAGATATCCAGCGGTGTGCGTTCACCCGACAGATAGCCGCTGGCGAACAGCCGCTGCGCGGGCGTCAGCGGTTGCAGCCATTCGGTGCTGATGCGGTCCGTGTGGCCGATTGCCAGGTCGTTGCGCCACTCCGCGCCCAGCGCATTAAGCCATGTCCAGCGGTGCATGGCCCGCAGCGTGAAGAAGGAATCGCCTTCGAAGTCGGTCGAGATGCCCAGGCCCAGGCGCAGGTATTGCGGCCCCCACGACTTTTCATTGACGGTGGTGGTCATCTCATGGCTGCCGTCCGGCCGTGGAGTGAGCGCGTAGCTGACATGTTCGAAGTCGCCACGCCCGAACAGGCGGCGCATATCCCGTTCGGCCTTGGCGGCGTCGAACTGGTCGCCGGCCTGGGTTTCCATGGTGCCGCGCAGCGATGCCTCGGGCACCCGTTGCGTGCCGTCGATGTGGACCGCCGACAGCAGCACGCCCTCTGGTGCGCGGGCGCCATGGCGGCGCGCGCTCAGCACCGCGTAGTCGTTGGCCGGCACGGCGTATCTCCGCAGCTTGCCGGTGGCCTGGCGGGCGGCCTGTTCGCCGTAGCCCTCGGCCTCCTTGAGCAGGTCGAAGCTGGCCGCATCGACGTCCGCCAGGTCCGGCGTGATCAGCACGTCGACCTGCGGATTCAATTCGGCCAGCGAGGTGCGCAGATTGCTGGCGGTGAGCATGCGCGTCATCTGTTCGGACATCGACAGCACCGATTTGATCTGGTCGCGCCGGAGCAGCGGCGAGCCGATATTGATGGCGATGATGACGTTCGCGCCCATCGCCCGCGCCACGTCGACCGGCAGGTTGCGGGCGATGCCGCCGTCAACCAGCAGCTGGCCGTCGATTTCCACCGGGCTGATAACGGCGGGGATGGCCATGCTGGCGCGTACCGCCTGCGCCAGGTTGCCATGGTCCAGCACCACCATCTCGCCGTTGCTGACGTCCGTGGCAATGGCGCGGAAGGGAATGGGCAAGCGGTTGAAATCGGAATTGGCCTGGCGCACCGTCAGGCGCCGAAGCAGCGCCTCCAGCGCCACGCCGGACACCGCCCCCTTGGGCAGCGACAGCCCGCCCGGCCCGATGCCGATCTCCGGTCCCACGTAGCTGCCGGCGTCGTCGCTCTTGCGGGCGATCGACAGGTCGCGCCGGGCCACGTCGTGGAAAAGGCTGGCGGTGCTGAGCGTCTGCATCTCGCGCTCGATGTCGGCCAGCGGCATGCCGCTGGCGTAAGCCGCACCGACGATGGCGCCGGCGCTGGTGCCGACGATGATATCGACCGGAACATGCATCTCTTCCAGTACTTTCAGCACGCCGATGTGGGCGCCGCCACGCGCGCCGCCGCCGGACAGCACCAAGGCCACCCTGGGGCGCGCAGTGATGGTGGGGGAGGCCGGCTCCGCATGGGCGAGCGCGGGACTCGCGCAGGCCAGGGAGAACAGCAGCAAGGGTAGTATTCGCATGCGCGGAGTCTAGCATGGAGGTAAATTATCAAACAATATTGGCAATCACGGCATCTTTTGCTTGACCTTACTGCAGTGGGAAGGTGTAAGGTGTGCGCTGTTGCCTGTCTCCGAGAGACTGCGGTACCATTGACCACACCATGCGCCCATTCATCCGCCTACTGCTCTGGATTTTGATAGCAGCCCTGCCGTTGCAAGGGGTGGCGGCCGTCTTCGTTCCGTGCGTGGCGGCGCAAGCGCAAGTGGCCACCCAGCCGGCTGCGGGCGCGGAACACTGTGCGCCGGCCAAGTCCGGCCTGGCATCCGGCGCGCATGGCAAGTGCAGTCATTGCGCCAGTTGCGTGGGTGCCTGCGCGCCGCCCACCGTGCCTGTGCTGGTGCTGCCGGCTGGCCTGTCGGGCGCCCGCGTCGTCGCGCCCGAACCCGCGATGACCGCCTACATCCCCGCCACACTGGAACGTCCGCCCCGTCTTTCCTGAAGATGCCGAAGCTGCGGGATCGTCCCGCGTATCCGTCACTTTTTAGGAATCCCATGAACCACACCCGCATATTGATGCTGGCTGCCGCCTGCTTGCCGTTGCTCGCGTCGGCACAGGCCACGTCCGGTGCCGCCGATGCCGGCGCCAAGGTCGTACCGCCGGTCTACCGCTCGGCGTTCGCCGATTTCCGGCGATCCGAAGAACCCGCAGACACGCCCGACAAGGCCTGGCTGCTGGCCAACCAGGCACTGGCCGGCCAGCCCGGCCACTCCATGCACATGCAGATGGAGCCGATGGCGCCGGCCGGCATGCCGAAAGCCGAAGCCGGGGAAGACCCGCACAAGGGTCATCACATGCACATGAAAGAGAAATGATATGGCGCGAATATTTAACACAGCGCTCAACACGGCGGCAGGAATGTCGCTGGCGCTGCTGGCGGGATGCGCCAGCCTTTCCGACGACGCCGGATTGAACGACGTCTCCCGTCTGACGCAGGAACGCATAGGCCAGCAGGCCAGCTTCTCGCGCGACGCCAACAACGACCAGCAGGTACGTTCGCTGCTGGCGCAACCGCTGACCGCTGAAACGGCGGTGCAGATCGCGCTGCTCAACAGCCCCGCGCTGAAGGCTTCGTTCGCCGAGCTGGGAGTGTCGGAGTCGGAGTTCGTCCAGTCCGGCCGCATGCGCAATCCGGGATTCAGTTTTGGCCGCATCCGTGGCGGCGGCGAGACCGAGATCGATCGCAGCGTCATGTTCGACATCGCCGGTCTGCTGACGCTGCCGGCACGCTCGCGCATCGGGCAACGCCGCTTCGAACAGGCCAAGCTGCAAGCGGCGGCGCAAGCCATTCAGCTGGCGACCGATACCCGGCGCGCCTACTTCACCGCGGTCGCCGCGGCGCAATCGGCCGCGTTCGCGGAGCAGGTGAGGGTAGCAGCCGACGCCTCCTCCGAACTGGCGGAAAGAATGGCGAAAGTCGGCAACTGGAGCAAGCTGGATCAGGCGCGTGAACGTGCCTTCTACCAGGACGCGACCACGCAACTGGCACGCAGCCGCCACGAGGCGACCGCCTCGCGCGAGCAGCTGGTACGTCTTCTTGGCCTGTGGGGCGAGCAGCAGAACTTCGTGCTGCCGGACCGCCTGCCGGACCTGCCGGCGCAGCCGAAGGAGATGAACAACGCCGAAGCGCAGGCGTTGTCGCAACGGCTGGACATGCTGGCAGCCCGGCGCGACACCGAAGCCACCGCCGACGCGCTGGGCCTGACCAAGGCCACAGGCTTCATCAACGTGTTCGACGCCGGCTACGCGAACAAGAGCACCAGCGGCCTGCCGCGTGAAAACGGCTACCAGGTCTCATTCGAGCTGCCGATCTTCGATTGGGGCGGCGCCAAGGTGGCGCGGGCGCAGGCGCAGTACATGCAATCGGTGCACCGCGCGACCGATACGGCGGTGCGCGCCCGCTCCGAAGTGCGCGAGGCGTATTCGTCCTACCGCACCACCTACGACATCGCCCGCCACTATCGTGACGAAGTGGTGCCGCTGCGTAAAAAGATCTCCGACGAGGTACTGCTGCGCTACAACGGCATGCTGGCCAGCGTGTTCGAGCTGCTGGCCGACTCGCGCGAACAGCTCAACAGCGTCAACACCGCCATCGAAACACAGCGCGATTTCTGGATCGCCGAGACCAAATTGCAGGCGGCCGTCAACGGCGGCACCGCCAACGAAACAAGGATGACCCCATGATTTCACGTAGAGACTTCTTCAAGGGCGCTGGCGCGGTCGCGGTCAGCGCGGCAGCCGTCAGCAAGGCCGGCGCGGCCACGCTGCCTGAAGCCATGACGATGGATAACGCCAACACCCACGTCCCGCCGCCGCCGTCCAACGGCCGGCCATTCAATCCGGTGGTGACGCTCAACGGCTGGTCGCTGCCGTGGCGGATGAATAACGGCGTCAAGGAATTCCACCTGATCGCCGAACCGGTGGTGCGCGAGATGGCGCCCGGCATGAAGGCCAACCTGTGGGGCTACAACGGCCAGTCTCCCGGCCCGACCATCGAAGTCGTGGAGGGCGACCGTGTACGCATCTTCGTCACCAACAAGCTGCCGGAGCACACCAGCGTGCACTGGCACGGCCAACGCCTGCCCAACGGCATGGATGGCGTGACCGGCCTGACGCAGCCCGGCATCGCACCTGGTAAAACCTTCGTGTACGAATTCGTCGCCAAGCGGCCCGGCACCTTCATGTACCACCCGCACGCCGACGAGATGACGCAGATGGCGATGGGCATGATGGGCTTCTGGGTCACCCACCCGAAGGACCACAGGCAGTTCGCGGTGGACCGCGACTTCGTCTTCCTGTTGAACGCCTACGACATCGACCCGGGAAGCTACACGCCCAAGACCAACACCATGTTGGAGTTTAACCTGTGGACCTTCAACAGCCGCGTATTCCCCGGCATCGACTCGATGCCGGTGCGGCAGGGCGACAAGGTACGCATCCGCGTCGGCAACCTGACGATGACCAACCACCCGGTGCACATGCACGGGCACGAGTTCTACGTCACAGGCACCGACGGGGGCTGGACGCCGCCGGCATCGCGCTGGCCCGAAGTGACGACCGATATCGCCGTCGGGCAGATGCGGGCGATCGAATTTATCGCCAACGAACCTGGCGACTGGTCCTTCCACTGCCACAAATCGCACCACACCATGAACGCCATGGGCCACAGCCTGCCGACCATGATAGGCGTGGACCACAGCGGCATCGCCGAGAAAATCAACAAGATCGTCCCGGACTACATGACCATGGGCGACAAGGGCGGCTCCATGGGTGGCATGCAAATGGCGCTGCCGGAAAATACGCTGCCGATGATGACGGGCGAAGGCCCGTTCGGCGGCGTGGAGATGGGTGGCATGTTCACCGTGGTCAAAGTGCGCAAGGATCAGAAGCCCGGCGACTACACGGACCCCGGCTGGTACAAGCATCCAGCAGGCACGCTGGCCTACGAATGGACCGGCGCCATGCCGGAACCCGCGCGCAAATACACCGCCGGCGGCCAGTCCATGCCGGCCTTGAACCAGCCAAACGTCGAACTCACCGTCCGCAAGCCGAGCGGCCATAGCGGGCATTAAGGAGAAAACTCATGAAGCCATTCCAAGCCATCGTAGCATCCGCAATCGTGGCAGCGGCCACGCTGGCATCGCCATTCGCGGCAGCGCACGCAAGCCTGAAGCGTTCCAACCCGGCCGCCAACGCCGTGCTGGACACGGCGCCAAAGGAGATCGCGTTGACGTTCAATGAAAGAGTGGAGCCGGCGTTCAGCAGCATCACCCTGACCGGCGCGGGTGGGAGCACGCCCGCCGGCCAGGCCAAGGCCACGGTGGATAACGCCAATCCGATGATTCTCCGCCTGGCTTTGCCGCCGCTGCCGGCAGGCGCCTACACGGTCGGCTGGGCCGCCGCCGGCCGTGACGGCCATCGCCGCAAAGGCGAGTTCACGTTCAGTGTCAAATAGTGGGCGCTGGATTCGATACCGTCTGGCTGGTGCAGGTCGGGTCGGCGTTCGCGCTGATTTGCGGCTTCTGCTGGCTGGCCGGTTCCTGGTGCGCACGGCGCTGGCTACCGGGCGACGATGTCATGTCGGTGGCACTTGACGCCCGCCTGCGCGTGTTCGACCTGCTGGCGGCGGGCATTGCCATCGCCGCCGCCGGCTGGTCGCTGTTGGCTGCAACCGCCGTCATGGCCGGCTGCACCATGCGCCAGGCATGCGACATGTTCTGGATGATGGTCAGCGGTACGGCTTATGGCCATGCCGGCTGCCTCGCCCTCGCGGCGTTGTCGGTCGTATTCGTACTGCGCTGCATACCGCGCTTGCCGATGGCTGGAGAGACGGCGGTGCTGCTGGCGTTGGGCGTATTCGCCCTGACCCGGGCGTCGATGGGCCACGCGGGCGAAGAAGGCGTCTGGACACTTCCTTTCGCTGCGGAGGCTATCCATCTGTCGGCGATTTCGGTCTGGACCGGCGTTGTGGCCGTATCGGGGTGGTGCGTGCTCTCCGCGCGGCTGCCGCCGGCGGCGAGAAACCGCTATCTGGATTCGATGTCGCATACAGCGATGGCGGCTGTCGTTGCCATCGCTGCGACGGGCGTCTACAGCGGCTGGCATCGCGTCGGCAGCACCGGGAATTTGATGAATACCGTTTACGGCTTTACCTTGCTGGCCAAGGTAGCGCTGGTGGCGGCAGCCGTCGGCATCGGCGGCTACAATAAATTCATTGGCTTGCCGGCCGCATCGCGTTCGCTGAAGGGCGTCGCGGTGGTGCGGCTGGCGCTGCGGATTGAAACGGCGCTGCTGCTCGGCGCCGTGCTGGCCGCCGCCAGCCTGACATCCCAACAGCCGCCGACAGCAGTTTGACGGCGGCCATTGAGGCTACAGGGACTTCAGGAACGCCAGCAATGCGTCGCGGTCAGGCTTGGACAGCGCTTCGAAACGCTGGCGTGACTTGTCCGCCTCGCCCGCGTGCCACATGACCGCCTCGGTCAGGTTGCGCGCGCGGCCATCGTGCAGGTAGCCGACCTTGCTGGCGTTGCCCATCACCTTGTCCGTGTAGCCGATGCCCCACAGCGGCGAGGTGCGCCACATGCCACCCTTGGCCTGGCCTTCGACGAATTTGTCGGCCAGGCCGGCGCCCATGTCGTGCAGCAGCAGGTCGGAGTAGGGACGGATGGTCTGGTTGCGCAGTTCCGCAAACAGGTGGCCGGAGCCGGTCTTCATCTCTGCGGTGTGGCAGGCCACGCAGCGCATGCCCTGGAACAGTTTCGCGCCGGCGGCGACTTGCTGCGCATCGACCCGATGTTCATCCAGCGGCGCCACGCCTTTCGGGAAGCCGCTTGGAATGCTGCGCTGCGCCGGCACAGCCACCAGCGACAGGTAGCGGGAGATCGATTGCAGGTCGGCTTCCGAGATGCCCTTCTGCGTGCCGCCTGCCGCGCAGCCGGTCGGGCCGGTGGCGCAGGCGCGGTTGGGATAGACCGGCGAGGTGACCGACATATCGAGCAGCAGTGCTTCGCTGGCTTGATGGCGCAGCGTCGCCTTGCCGGCCTTCCAGCCGAAGCGGCCCAGGCGCACGGCGCCGGTCTCCGGCTCGTAGACATAGTTGGCCACGCCAACCACGCCGTCCGCATCAGGCGTCGTGCGGGCGCGTGCCAGGATGTCCGCTTCAGGAATGGCTTCCAGCAGGCCGGTGCCGATCATCGGCTGGGCGGCGCGCAGCGAGTAGATGGCCGGCGCCGGGCCTTCGAAGGCCAGCGTTGGCTTGCGCAGCTCGACGGCCGTGCCGTCCGCCAGCTTCACGGTGCGCGACTCGAAGCCGCCCACGCTGACGGTGCTGCCCCAGTTCTGCGGCGTGCCGCTCGCCGACACGGCGTTCATCTGGATCGCCGTGCCGTACAACGCATGCGGCAGTTGCTGACCCTGCGCGTTGACCGCCGCCACGCGGATGGCCATGTTGTCGAGCTTCTGGTTGACGGCGATCGGCGCGGGACTGCGGCCGTTGTTGACGTGGCAGCCGATGCAGGCCGACTGGTTGTAGCGCTGTCCCTGCAAGCCCACCGCAGGCAGATAGCGGTCGTTGCCCGGTTCATTGTGGTCGCCGGTGGTGAAGTTGGTGTGCACCAGGCGCCGGCCTTCGACAAAGCGCTGCATGTTCTGCATGCCGATGTTGTTGTGCGGCTGCTGGAACATGAACAGGCCGTTGTCCGAATAGTTGTACGACACCGAGCCCTGGCCGCCGGACAGCGTCTCTTCCGGCAGCGGCACGGAGTTCAGGCGCGGCTGCACGCCATACCACGGCTTGAGGCCTGCACCGACCACATACACCCACTCGTAGGAGTAGTAGCGGATGCCGCCGGTGTCGCCGTTGGCGGTCATCGATGCGGTGGTGGAGAACATCGACGGCGAGACTTCGATCACGTCGCCGGCGACCAGCGCGCGCGCCTTGACGTCCTGGCCATTCGGCATGCCGTTGGCATCGAGGCCGCCGTGCCCCGGGTAGTCCTTGATGCGCAGCGTGCAAGCGCCGTTGATGCCGTCGGTGCTGGACAACTTGGCGGCGGCGGGGAAGGCCACCGGTTTGCAGAGCGCCACGCTGCGGTCCACCAGTTCGCCCGGCGCCATCCAGCCGTAGCCGGTCACGCCCGGACGGTCGAAGCCGCGGAAGAAGGCTATGCCGCCCGGCAGGAAGTCCACCGTCGTGTACTGGTTGACGACCAGCGTGGGCTTGGTCACGCCGGGCACGCGGCTGTTGTCGATGATCTCGACGCCCCAGGTGCGGTTCTTGAAGTAGTTCGATACAAAGGTCAGGTAGTTGCCGGGACCTTTATCGAGCGGGAGGCCGGTGACCGGATCGACAGTATCGTTCGGCCCGTAGCCGATTTCGTTCCATTCCTCGCCACGCTCGCGGCCGTGGCGCGCCAGGCCGCGCGCGCCGAAGCGGGTGACCAGCGTGCCGTCGGCCAGCGTGAATTGCAGCGTCTCCAGCGGCTGCGCGGCGGCGGGCAAGGGCGCCCAGCCGGCGCCGCTGGCGGGGTATTTCAAGGCCGAGGTGGTGTTAGTCGCCAGCGTGTTGTCGCTGCCCGGCGTCTTGAACTCCACTTCATACAGCGAGTAGCCGTACTGCGTGGCGCGGGCCACGCCCTGCAGGCGCACGTAGCGGGAATTGATGCCCAGGTTGTAGAACTCCTCGGTGCCACCCTGGCCCGCGCCGACGTAGCGCACCTGGGACCAGGCCTGTCCGTCGTCGGAAACCCGCAGCGCGTATTGCTTGCCGTAGGCGTTCTCCCATTGCAGCTTCATGTAGCCGATCTGGGTCTTGGCGCCGAAGTCGAACTGTATCCAGGCGCCGTCCTCGGCCGTGCTGGCCCAGCGCGTGGCGGTCTTGCCGTCGATCGCCATGGCTGCCGACAGTCCGCCGTTTTCCACCGCAGACGAAGTCGCCGCCACCGGCTTGACGACCACGCCGGGCTTGGTCGGATCGATCACCACTGGCGGCGGCGTGTCCACCGGCGGCGTGGTGACCGGCGTGCCGGTGAAGGCCTGGATCTCGAAGATCGAATAGCCGTACTGCGTCGAGCGCTTGATGCCCTTCATGCGCAGGTAGCGGCCCTGGCCCGACAGGCCGGTCCAGTCCTCGCTACCGCCCTGGCTGTTGCCGACGGCCTTGATCGTGGTCCAGGTCGCATTGTCGTCGGACACTTGCAGCAGGTACTGGGCGGCGTGGGCATTTTCCCATTCGATGTGGACACGGGTGATGGACTGTGACGTGCCGAAATCCAGCGTCAGGTACTGGTCGTCGCTGAAGCCGCTGCCCCAGCGGCTGGCATCGTTGTGGTCGATGGCGGCAGCTGCGGACAAGTCGCCCCGCTCGGACGAACTGGCTGTGGCGCCGACCGGCGTCAGCGCGGTTTCCGCCGCTACCGAGGTGCCGGACTGCACCTTCATAACCCCCAGCATGCGCGCGGCGGGCGGTCCGGCGGACTGGTCGCCACCGCCGCCACCGCCGCAAGCGGCCAGCAGCAATGGCAAGAGCAGGGGCAGGGCCTGCGGCGGGAGGTTTCTGCGACGTCTAGTCATGATGCATCCTTCATTCCTGTTGATGTGGGAACGCTTCCACCCCCAGCTCCGGCCGTTTGCGGCGCGTGCTCGTTTAAAAAAGGTATGGATTGCCTGGGTGAGGAGGTGACACTTGCCCGGCCTTAAAACTTTCGATAGGGCAATAGTTGCGACGATATCCGGGGCGGCCGGGCATGTCAAGATGCGCACGATTGACATCCACATAAAATTTTCGCTTGACGACTGATAACCGGCTGGTTATAGTTTAACCCATAACTCTGTGGCTATTGATTCAAATGACAAATTCTCATGACGAGCTGTTTCGGGCGCTTGCCGATCCCACCCGGCGGGCAATCTTCGAAAAGCTATGCACTGGCGGCGAACAAACCGTCGGGGTGCTGACGGCGCAGGCCCAGGTGTCGCAGCCGGCCGTGTCCAAGCACCTTGCCGTGTTGAAGCAGGCCGGGCTCGTGCTGGATAGGCATGAAGGACGCCAAACCCACTACAGCGCTCAACCCAAGGCGCTGACTCCGCTGTTGGACTGGACCAACCAGATGGCACGCTTCTGGGACAGCCGGTTCGACGATCTTGATGACCTGTTGAAAAGGATGGACCAATAATGAACGCTATCGCCGAACAAATCCGTACCGTCGTAGTCGAACGGGAGTTTCCACATCCGCAGGAGAAGCTGTGGCGGGCGCTGACCCAGCCGCACCTGATCGAGGCCTGGCTGATGAAGAGCGACTTCCAGCCCGTGTCGGGCCATCACTTCAACTTCCGCGCGGAATGGGGCTCGGTCGATTGCCAGGTGACGGAAGTCGAACCGATCCGCACGCTTGCCTACACCTGGAACGCCATGGGACTGGAAAGCGTCGTCACCTGGA
Source organism: Duganella vulcania (assembly GCF_009857655.1). NCBI lineage: Bacteria > Pseudomonadati > Pseudomonadota > Betaproteobacteria > Burkholderiales > Oxalobacteraceae > Duganella > Duganella vulcania. Next base: position 46,229 of record NZ_WWCX01000011.1, on the reverse strand, counting down.
CGCTGGAGCCGACCGCCGGCGGAACGCATCTGCGCATGGAACAGACCGGCTTCCGGCCGGACCAGGAGCAGGCCTACCAGGGCGCCAAGTATGGCTGGCAGCATTTCTTCAACTCGCTGGAGCAGGTGGTGGCGAAGGAAGCGAATTAGAAACAAAAGTGCCGATGGAGCGGCAAATTGCCGCGCTCCATCGGCACTGCCAAGGCTTACTTGGAGTTTTCGATAAACTCCAGCACTTTCTCGTCAACCAGGCCGTTGTCCTTCACATGCGACAGCAGCTTGTTTTCCAGCGTGGCGTCGGAATCGATGCCTTCGGCATGCACGACGGTCGACTTGCCGGCCTGCTTGCTGCCGCCGACCAGGGCCAGGTGGACGTCGGAGCCATGCACCTCGAACGATTTGATGTCGGAAGAAATGTCCGAGTTGTTCGTCACGATAAAGCCCTGGTAGCCCAGCTTGGGCTCCGGCTGGACGGTTTCGCTGGTGCCGGCGCCTTTCTTCTGCGGCAGGTTCTTCGCCAGCGCCAGGATCTCCTTGATCTGGACCGGATCGGTGACCACGAAGGTCGGGTTGGGGCGGCCCGAGAACACCAGCAGTTCGACTTTCAGCGACTTCACGATGTCCCCCGCTTGCGCACCGGCCAGAACGCAAAATGAGCCGGCAACCAGGAGCGCGTGCTTGATAAAAGATTGCTTCATTTGGAATGTCCTATTCTATGTGGGTAATCGGATTAGCGGATGTCCGCTTTGCCCTGGCCTTGGACCGCGTCCGACGGCGTGAAGAAATAGCCCACGAACAAAGTGTACATGCCACGATTGGCCGTTTCCGGATTGGAGATCGTCACGCCGCTGTTGTCGACGTTGGTTGCGCGCGTCTGGCCGGGCTTGTGGGTCCAGCGGCCATCGGCGTCCTGACGGTACCAATGGTAGTCAACGCCGGGCGCTACCACCAGTGCGATTTTGGTTTTGCCCTCGGGCGAGGTGCCGGTGGCGGTGGTCGGCACCAGGCCGTCCGCCACGGCCGCGTTGTACACGGCCGGGCCGGTCATCGCGTAGCCGCTCACGCCGTGCGCGCGGCCAGGCTGGGCAAAGGTGTCGGTGCGCTTGTTGTTGGCGTAGTTGTAGCAGTTGTTATTGCGCTGGATGGTGGCGCCGTCGTTCCAGAACGTCGGCTGATACGACGGCGTGGAATAGATCGGCGCTGGCTGGACCGAGGTATTGCTTGCCCATAGCACGGTGTTGCTGGCCGATTTGACCACCAGGTTACCGCTCGACAGCAGTTGCAGGTAGGAGCCGGGATTGTTCCAGGTGTTGGTATGGAACAGGACGTCGGTGCCATTCGCGCCGTAGACCACCAGATTGCCGTCGCCTTGCATCACCGTCACCGCGCCGGGATGTCCCCAGCTGTTGGTATGCCACAGGGGCACGCTGTCCGACATGCGGTACAGCACCAGGTTGCCGTCGCCTTGCATGATCAGGTTGACCAGGTTGTTATCGGTAGGCTTCAGGAATTCATTGGCCTGCAGGGTTTCCCCGGCGACCAGTTTGTCCGTGTAGCTATGCGCCGCCGAGGCTTGCAACGCGACACTGAAGGCGAGGAGGGCGGCCGCGAAATGTAGCGGTTTGAAGCTTTGAGAAAGTGTTGATGCCATTATTTTTCCTATTTTGTGGAGTTGACTTGCAAGATCACCAAAAATACGGCCATGGTCATTACGTTTCCTGAATGCGTCAGTCGCTGGCTTCCGGCTTGCGAAGATTGACGCCAAAAAAGTATATGCTCGGCATATCTTTTTGTAAACGTTATATTCGTCGCAATTTTTCCACGCTGGCGGGGCTGGCCGCCAGCCTTTGTTGTTCGGCTAAAAGGGCGGATAATGGTGGATTATTTTGAGCAAAAAATGGAATTCAGCTATGGAAATCAAGGTCAACTTTCTCGATAAGCTACGTCTCGAAGCCAAGTTCGACGACTTCACGGTGATCGCCGACCAGCCTATCCGCTACAAGGGCGACGGCTCGGCCCCTGGCCCGTTCGACTACTTCCTGGCGTCGTCCGCCTTGTGCGCAGCCTATTTCGTCAAGCTGTACTGCACCACCCGCAATATCCCGACCGAAAATATCCGCCTGTCGCAGAACAATATTGTTGACCCGGAGAACCGCTACCAGCAGATTTTCAAGATCCAGGTCGAGTTGCCGGCGGATATATCCGAGAAGGACCGGCAAGGCATCCTGCGTTCCATCGACCGTTGTACCGTGAAAAAAGTGGTCCAGGAGGGGCCGGAGTTTGTGATCGAGGAAGTCGAGAACCTCGATGCGGACGCCCAGTCTTTGCTGACGCTCAATCCCGATCCTGGCGCGACCACCTACATCTTGGGCAAGGACCTGCCGCTGGAGCAGACCATCGCCAATATGTCGGGGCTGCTGGCGGGCCTGGGCATCAAGATCGAGATCGCTTCCTGGCGCAATATTGTTCCCAACGTTTGGTCGCTGCACATCCGCGACGCGCACTCGCCGATGTGTTTCACCAACGGCAAGGGCGCGACCAAGGAAAGCGCGCTGGCATCGGCGCTGGGCGAGTACATTGAACGGCTCAGCAACAACCATTTCTACGCCGGCACGTATTGGGGCGAGGAGATCGGCAACGCGGCGTTTGTCCATTACCCGAACGAGCGCTGGTTCAAGCCAGGCCGCAAGGATGCGCTGCCGGCTGAAATCCTGGACGAGTACTGCCTGGACATCTACAACCCCGACGGCGAGCTGCGTGGCTCGCATCTGTACGACACCAACTCCGGCAACGTGGAGCGCGGCATCTGCTCGCTGCCGTTCGTGCGGCAGTCGGACGGCGAGGTGGTGTATTTCCCGTCCAACCTGGTCGAGAACCTGTTCGTCAGCAACGGCATGAGTGCCGGGAACACCTTGGTTGAAGCCCAGGTGCAATGCCTGTCGGAGATTTTCGAACGGGCGGTCAAGCGCGAGATTCTCGAAGGCGAGCTCGCATTGCCCGACGTGCCGCAGGAAGTGCTGGCCAAATACCCCGGCATCGTGGCCGGCATCAAGGGCCTGGAAGAGCAGGGCTTCCCGGTGCTGGTGAAAGATGCGTCGCTGGGCGGGCAGTACCCGGTGATGTGCGTCACCTTGATGAATCCGCGCACCGGCGGCGTGTTCGCATCGTTTGGCGCCCACCCGAGCCTGGAAGTGGCGCTGGAACGCAGCCTTACCGAACTGCTCCAGGGCCGCAGCTTTGAGGGCCTGAACGATTTGCCGCGTCCGACCTTTGTCAGCAACGCCGTGACCGAGCCGAATAACTTTGTCGAGCATTTCATCGATTCCAGCGGCATCGTCTCGTGGCGCTTCTTCAGCGCCAAGTCCGACTACGACTTTGTCGAGTGGGATTTCTCCGGCCACGGCGAAAACTCCAACGCCGACGAAGCCGCGACGTTGTTCGGCATTCTCGAAGCCATGGGCAAAGAGGTGTACGTGGCCGTCTTCGACCAGTTGGGCGCCGCCGCCTGCCGCATCCTCGTGCCGGGCTACTCGGAGGTCTATCCGGTGGAAGACCTGATCTGGGATAACACCAACAAGGCGCTGTTGTTCCGTGCCGATATCCTCAACCTGCACAAGCTGGACGACGCCAGCCTGGAGGCCTTGCTTGAGCGTCTGGAAAACAGCGAGCTGGATGAGTACTCGGACATCGCCACCCTGATCGGGGTCGAATTCGATGAGAATACGGTCTGGGGTCAGTTGACGGTCCTGGAGTTGAAGCTGCTGATCCAACTCGCGCTGCAGCAATTCGAGGAGGCGCAGGAACTGGTGGAAGCCTTCCTGCAGTACAACGACAACACGGTCGAGCGCGGCTTGTTCTATCAGGCCTTGAACGTGGTGCTGGAAGTGATGCTGGACGACGATCTGGAACTGGACGATTACGTTGTCAATTTCCGCCGCATGTTTGGCGACGCCCGGATGGATGCGGTGATAGGATCTGTCGAAGGCAACGTGCGCTTCTTCGGTTTGACGCCGACGAGCATGAAGCTGGAGGGCCTCGATCGGCACCAGCGCCTGATCGACAGCTACAAGAAACTACACGTGGCGCGCGCCAAGGCTGCCGCGTCCAATGAAGATTCCTGACCAGGGAGGTTGAATGTCCGAACTCAAAGTACAGTGTTTTTCCATATCGCTCGATGGTTTCGGGGCCGGCCCCAACCAGAGCTTGCAGAGTCCGCTGGGCGAGCGTGGCGAGGGACTGCACAAGTGGTTCTTCGGCACCCGGACTTTCCAGCGCATGCTGGGCGACGAAAGCAAGGGAACGGATGGACCGGACGAAGACTTCGCGGCGCGCGGTTTCGCCAACATCGGCGCCTGGATCCTTGGCAGGAATATGTTCGGCCCGGTCCGCGGGCCGTGGCCGGACGAGAGCTGGAAGGGCTGGTGGGGCGAGGAGCCGCCGTATCACGTTCCGGTGTACGTGCTGACCCATCACCCCCGCGCTCCGCTGGAGATGAAGGGCGGCACGACCTTCCATTTCGTCACCGACGGCATCGAATCCGCGCTGGCGCAGGCGAAGAAGGCCGCCGATGGCAAGGACGTGCGCCTGGGCGGCGGCGTCGCCACTATTCATGAATATCTGAAGGCCGGCCTGGTCGATGAGATGCACCTGGCAATCTCCCCGGTGGTGCTGGGTTCGGGAGAGTCCTTGTTTGCCGGGTTGGACCTGGTTAGCCTGGGATTCCAGTGCGTCGAACATGTTCCGACGTCAGCGGCGACGCATGTCGTGCTGCGGAAGAACGCTTCAGGTCAGACTTGACCTGAAGCGAGCCATGAAAATACATATTCTCATTAAAAAATTGACATGCAGATTGCAACGATTATTGGTTTGGCAGGTACGGTAACATGCGTAGGTCTCTTCATTAAACAAAAGAACTGGTTGCTCGCTACTGCCTTCGCTTTTTCTACGGCATATATCATGCTGGATAAGGTAATTCACATTCCTGTAGTGCCATATTTTTTGGTTCCCTGGTTGGCGTATTTGTTTTTTGCCCTGGTCGCGTACGAGGTTTTTCGAACGGTTGTCCTCAAATAGTGTCATCCAGCGTCCTGCAGCGCATGGCGTCGTCATGCAGGGTGAATTCAATCGCCTTCTTGCCGCCGTCGCTCTCCGCGACGATCCGGGACAGTGGTCCGAGAAAAGTGCGGAACTCTTCGCTGGTGCATGTCGGAAGATAGGTATTAAGTACGCGCGGGTCGTAATAGCGGAAAGCCAGCAGTTTTCCGCCCTCGGTCTGGACACGCAGGAATTTTTTCAGGTGAAGACGCTGTTGGGCCAGCGTGACATCGGCCTTGGCGACGGTGAAAATTCCCCATGCGTTTCCCCAACCACGCTTCAGCAGCCTGCTGGCTGCGGCTGAGCCAAATGGCAAATGTATGAGATAGGGGGCAGCAGCCTGGAGCCGCGGGTGCATCTGCCCTGAAAACAGGCAGGCGTGCTCCAGGCCGCTGGAGCGGACAAGATTTTCGATATTGGGATCGCGCGCGCCGTCGAGCAGCCAATGGACGTGCCAGCCGTCCATTTCCGCGTCATCCACCCAAAGCTTATTGATCAGGGGATGCAGTGTGGCCTCATTCATCTGATGTCTCCCGAAGTTTTCGCATTTCCTCGCATATTTCACAGAACGGCGTTCCATCGCGCGCAGCTCGCTCGAGCGTTTCAGCCTGCGCGACCTGGCTGTTGACGGCTTCAGGCGCCGGTTCGGCCGCCGTGCGCGCCGCCTCGCAGATCTCGCAAAATGGCGTGCCATCCTTGGCCGCTTCCTCGAGCGTTTCAGCCTGTGCAATCTGGGCAGCTGCGGATGCCGGCAATTCGGCCTCCGTGATGGAAGACGGATTGCTTTCCTCCGTCACCAAGGCACTCACCTCGGGTTCCTGCACCTGTACCGGTGTTGCGGGTGAGATGGAGCTCAGCAGCGGCAGGTCGGCTAGCGCGTTGTCGGCCGCGCTTGCTGGCGATGGACCGATCAACCGTCCGGGAGCGCGTGGCTGGCTGCATTCTTCCACCACCACCACAGCGCCCGTCGCCAGCCGCCGCGCGAGTGCGTGCTGCCAGCCGTCCGCGCCCGAATGCGCGCCGGCCAAGGACGTGCCTGAGCGTTGCAGAATCGACTTGAGTTCGGAGCGGGCGCCCGGTTCGCCCAGCCAGTAGCGTAAATAATCGAAAGCGTCGCCCGCCGAAGCAAAGCGGCGCCGGGTTGCCAAGGCGGATGGCCGGCCCAATCCATCCAAGCTGAGGGAAGTGTGTTCGACCAGCGCAGCGGACTGGTAGAACAGCACGCGTGTCGGATGGCGCCAGAGGCTAGCAAGCGGATGCTGCATAAGGTGAAATCCCGGCGTTGAAATCGTTTCGACACACTTTCTTCAGTGTTAATCATATCCTAAAATCATTGTCGCGGACGGGGTGGAGGGCAGCCGTTTCCCTTCGCACCGGCTGTGGAAGGATGGTTCAGGTGCATCAGGCGCCGCAGGGACCTCAGGCTGTTGGCATCGGGTGATGCCAACAGCCGATCCGGTCTGACTGCGCCGTTACCTGCCCATCAAGCGCCGGGCTTGGTCGGAGCGACTTCAACGTAAGGCTGTGGTGCCGTTACAGCGCGCCCGATCTTCGCGGTCTGCTTGAATTGCAGGACGCGCTCCAGGGCGTCGCTGTCGAGGTAGTCGGATTTGTCTTCAGGCAGAATCTGGTTCCACACCCCCACGATCTGCGGCGCCGGTATCCGGAACACGAATTCTCCTCCCATGGAATAGCTGTTGGACGATTTGCTGTCCGCGGTGGATGCCTCGGTATGCGACACACTGAAGCACAGGAAGCCGCCGCCGCTGGAGGAATTGCGCTCCGAATGCTTTTGCAGGGAGTCGGCCTGGGCCTCTTTCAACTTCATTTTGATGGTGATGTCTTTCGCCAGCAGCACGGCAACCGGGTAGCCGGGCAGGATGGCCGAATTGAGTTTGCGGCAGTTTTGCGCCGCTGCCGCCTGGGTCTCCTCGGCGCCGCCCAGTGCTTTCTGCAGCAGCTGGCTTCTGGAGATGGGATCCTTGGAGGTGACCGGCGTGTCCACCGCCTTGAAGAAGTGGTTGGACCTGCCGAACAACTCAGGATGCATCCACGGACGCTCGATCAGCACCTTGGTGGCCAGCATGCCGATCTGAATGCTGGCGCCTTCCGCCAGGTATTGGGTCGCAAACGACTGCGACTGGCTGCTGTCCTGGCCACCGGCACTGCCGAAGAAGAAATCCACGCCCCAGTTTGTTTCCGAGAAAGAGGTGCTGGATTGCGAGGCGGTGCTCATGCTGCTCTGGTTGACCTGCACCGTGATTTCACTCCAGCGCTGGTTGAAGACATCGTCCACGGTCGATGCGTTGACGGGATGGTCGCCGCCGTCGGCGAGCAGCGTGATGCCGGTGCCGTTGAGCTGAATGGCCCGCCCCGCGGCCGAGTTGAAGTTGCTGATTTGATCCATCAAGATGGTCAGCTGCGATTGCAGCTTGGCCAATACCGGTGCGATCATCTCGCGCAGCCCCTCGCCGGCCCGGCTGTTGAGATACGCGGTGGCTTTCTGCGCCAGCGCCTGTCCCGACTTGACCATGCTGCCGGTGTCATCGACCAGCAGCTTCTGGCCCTTGTTAATGTCCTCGGCAGCCTTGACATAGTCGAACTTGCCGCCGCCGCCAGGTTGATCTTTGTCGAGCTTGTCCTTCAGTTTTTTCGCGTCTTCCTCTTTTTGCGTCTGCTTGCCCTGTGCGTACTGCTGATAGATCTTTACCGCCGTCACGGTGTTGTCGCCGTAATCCTTGACCATCTGGCTGGTGCTGTCGAAATATTTTTCGGACGCGTCGTTGAAGGCGGCCAGCGCAGTGGCGATCTCGTCCTTATTGCTATCCGGAATCTGGGCGATGATCGCATTCCAGGCGAAGATCTGTTCACGCAGTTGGTCGATGCACAGGTCCATGTAGCGCTGCTGGGCCTGCGGGTCGGCGAGCAGATCGCGGAAAGTCGACGACGGCTTCAAGGCGTTGCCCCAGTTACGCGGGATGGCCTGGGTGCTGTAGAAACTGTCTCCCAGGCTGCTCGGCACCGGCGTTGCGGCGTTACGCAAATCCTGCTTTGCCCGCAGCAACGCGGCGGCGTCATGCGTATCGAGGATCGCCAGCGCGTCCTCGAATTCGTTGATCGGAAAGTCCGCCAGCATCCGGTTGTACGCCGCATCGATGCCGGCCACATAGCTTTCGGCGTTCTGCTCGTACCAGGTGATGTATTGCTCCCACCAGTCGGTATCGCCGTTGCTCCTGTAGTAGTCGAGCTTGTCGGTTTTCAATGTGCTCCACGCCTGTTTCCGTTCGATCCAGCGGTCTTGCAGGATGGTGTATTTTTCCAGCAGCGACACCTTGGTCTGCACACCGTTGATGTCGATGGTGGTTTGCTGGTCCAGCCGCTGGCGGATCACGCTCTGCAAGTTGATCAGGGCTTCGTTGGGTATGGGGCCGTAGCTTTCGATGGCCTGCTGATAGCGGTCGGAAACGCGCGTACCGTCCGGTTGGGTAACCGTGGCGATCGGATAGAACTGGTCGAACAGCGTGGACTGGTTGATTTCCAGCAGCGCGGACAACGGAGCGTTGGCCGCCGCGTCATCCTGGTAGGAGCCATAGTCGAGCAGCGTTCCCGGCCACACCATCGACAGCAGCTGCATGGGATTGGAATTGCCGAAAGTTTCGCTGAACTTCTGGTACAGCAGATCCACCGGCGACAGGATGATCGTGTCATCGGCGGCGGCCGCGGCCGGTGCTGCCACGGCATCGCCCAGCACTGGCGCCGGGACAGTTTCGCGCTCGGCGGCTGGCGTGCCGAGGCCCAGTTCATTTGCGGTGATAATCGTCATTTCTGCTCTCCTTGAGTTTTGGGGCGGCCCTATGGCCGGGATGGCGTGGCATCGGAAGCTGCGATGGCTGCGCTAAGCAATAGTGTGGACGGCGGCAGCGATGGACGACAGAGCACCAGGAGGTCATCGTGGTGTCAGTTCGGTATCAGCAGCGGCAACGAATAGTGCTTACGCCAGGTGATACACGGTGCGCGCCACCGTGCAAGGAGCCGTGCAGACGCCGGCACCGCCATGCCCACCGGCCGAGTCGAACGCGAGCATCCAGGTCACGGGGCAGGCTATGCTCGCTGGCAGCAGGTATTCCAGCGCGGCGGTCACGGCGCCGTCGGCGCGATGCATGTCGTCGATACTGAGCATCAACGGCTTGGCCCGCGCGGCACATCTGACCAGGGCATCGAGGGTGCCCAGTGGCTGCGGGCGCACGGCCCACGGCAAGGAGGGCAGGCCGGTAAGCAGCGCCAGGCAGCCGGCGGCATGCAGGGCGGGAAGACCAAGGGCAGCGAGGCGCTGTGCGATGTCAGCCTCAAGGCCGACCCGACGCATGTCCATCAGCGGCAGGTCCAACAGCGCGCAGGCCAGCGCCGGCAGCGGGGACGCTGCGGCATCGCGATGACGATCCACGCGCAGTTCGATGCATCGGTATCCACGCTGGCGGGCGTCGTCCGCGCATGCGGCCAGCAGCCTCGATTTGCCAGCCCCGGTCTCGCCATGCATCTCGATCAAGCGCCCGCTTCCCGACAATTTCGCGGCATCAAGGGCGGCGCCGCACTGTGCGCGCTCGAGCGCATGCGGCGCGGCGCCAGGCGCCGCCAGAACGCTCCACTGGACCAGATCCTGAATGGTGACGTCAAAGAATGCGGCAAGACGGCGCGCGGTGCGGTACAACACCGGTTTGCCGGACTCGGCCCGCTTGATCGAGGCCAGCGACAGCGACAGCCGTCGTTCGGCGCAAGACTCGGACAAGGCCTCCTGGCTCATGCCGAGACCGAGGCGCAGCGATTTGAGTCGCGCAATGTCCAGATTGACGCTGCCGTCGGGCAGCCCGCGCGCGCCGATTTCCGTTGCAATGTTCATGATGATTCCCGATGTGATCATAGGCAATGCCTGCCTGGCCAAATCGGATAGAGCAATTGGCGTGCCACTGCGCCATGACCGCGGCTGCGCCCAAACTGACACCGGCATGACGCCAGGCTGGGATGTCGCCGGTCCTGGCAGGCGGGCACACTGATCACAGGCGAGCTATCCATGGGCTGACCAGCCAATGGCAGATGCGCGCTAATCAGCAGCATTCCTTTTAACCTGAGAGAAAGAGAGCAGCATCATGCCAACCGTAAATATTTTGATCGCCATCGATGTCGGCCAGGCCCTGAGCCAACAAAACCTGGATAACTGCGTCTACATGATGGACACCAACCGCTATTTAGGCAGCAACGGCGCAGGCAATGACGAACTGCACACTGTCTGTCTCAATGGCCAGAGGCTGGTCTGGACGGTCGTGTCGATTGATCCCAACCTGCCGGTTGCCATTGGCGGATTCAGCAGCAACGGTCATTATCCCGCTGCATATCCGAATATGATCAATCCAAAGTCGGTTGCTGACACCAGCGGAACGGTGTGGGGCGCGAACGTGAATGAAGCCAACACGAACGCCCAGTATTCGGTGAATTTGCTGGTGGGCGATGACAATACCCCCATGAGCTTCGATCCCTTCATTACCGCCACCAACCAGTAATAAGCGTCGACCAGCCAGGCAGGCGGTTTGCGCGAGGGGCCGGCCCCTCGCATCATCTGAACGGCTTACCGGCGTCAAAAATTGACACGACTTGACAGCGGCAAGCGCATTCTTTTACACGGGCTTAACCGACACCGTCTTGCTGACGCAGCTGGCACACCTGCCTGCGCAACGGTTCCACCGGCGTCTTCAGCATGGCCGCGCAGCGCGTCAAGTCGCCTTCGCAAGCGGCTAGCGCAACGTTGAGCTCGTCGACAGGGATGGCGTGCGCGGGGCGGATCTCGGCATGGCGCTCCAACAGCTTGTACAACGACGGGCGCGATATGCCCAAGGCCTGGGCCGCGGCCTGGATCGTCCAAGCATGGCGCATCATGGCGTTGAGCACATCCTGGTCGTTGAGGTCGGAAGGCTTTTTCCGCACTGGCACCGATGGGGGGGATGGCGCCCGGGGCGAGGCCGCTGTCCCCACCAAGGATGGCGCGGGGATCAGGCGCCGCAAATCCGCGTTCGGGTCCGCCTGCAACTGCAGCGCGGCGCGTTTGACTATGTGCACCAGTTGCCGGATATTGCCGGGCCAGTCGTAGCAAGCGAGGGCGGTGACGAAATCCACCGGCAGGGCGCCGCGCCAGACCTGCGACTCAAGCACGTGCACGATCAGCACGCCGATATCCTCGCGCCGCGCGCGCAGCGCAGGCAGGGCAATGACAAACCCTTCCAGGCGCCGCAACAATGCCTGGTTGAAGTCGGTTCCGTCCAGTTGCTGGTCGGTCGCGGCGATCAAGCGTGCCGTGGCTTGCCGGTCGCGCGCCGCGCCAAGCGGGCGGTAATCGCCGCCTTCGAGTACCCGCAGCAACATCGGTTGGACGCTGGCGGGGGCGTTCCCGATCTCGTCGAGAAAAATCGTCGCGCCGTCCGCCTCGCCAAACCACCCTTGGCGCTCGGCCTGGGCGCCCGTGTAAGCGCCTTTGGCCGCGCCGAACAGGTTGGCCATCGCCAGCGATTCGTTGAGCGCGGCCATGTTGACGGTCACCAGCCTGGTGTTGCGTCGCCGGCTCAGCGCGTGTATCGCGCGGGCGGCAATTTCCTTGCCGGTGCCGGTTTCGCCGAGCAACAGGACGGGCATGTCGGTGGGCGCGACCAGCGCAATCTGTTCCCGCACGGCGATGGCCGCGCTGCCGACGCCGACCATGCCTGGCATCGCGTGCGCGGCGGGCAAGCGGTTCATCCAGTGCACGCACAGCACGATGGCACGCCCCAACGTCAGCACCTGCCCTTGCGCGATCTGCTTCGCGTCGAGCCGCACAGCCTGTTCGATCGGCTGGCCGTTCAATTCCACCAGCATTCGACTGGCCGGCAGGGTCAGCACGACGTTGTCGACCGCGTCGCGCGCGAGCCGAAGCGGATGGCGGGAAATGCCGACATGGTCCAGCGGCAGGCCGTCGCCGTCGGGCCGCCAGAACAACGGTGCGTAGCGGCTGAGTTCAATGTCGCTGCCGGCCTCGGCGGCGACATATTGTTCTCCTATCCGTGCCTGTTGCGGATGCCAGACGATGGTCACGGCCATCAGCGGCCGCGCTTCGACATGCGGATTCAACAGTGGAGAGGTCAGCGTGTAGTCTTGGTCTGTCATGGAAGAGTGGCCGGCGCGATGCCGGCCCGTTTGAAGCTGTCAGTCCTTATGGACGCGAACCGACCTGCAATTCCGGGTCGGGGACGAAGAAGAAGCGCGTTTTGTCCACCCCCTCGTTGATGGAAAATACGATGCAAAAGCCCCAGACGCCATGTCTCTTGCCAACGGTCAGCAGGTTATCGCTTTCCAGCACGAGCGGGAAAGGCCGGCCGAATGGCGATGCGTCTTCCGCAGCCGTCTCGTTGCCGGACAGAAGTACCGCCTGGTACAGCCGATCTCCGATGGCCAAACCGGGGAAAAACTTGAAGTGGATCTTCTCGCCGGGCTTGACTTTCATCTTCTCAGGTTTATTCTGGCCGTCAAACGTCCAGTCGGGGCTTGCGGAGCCGTTCCAGGTCACTTCGAAAACATGATCGGTCATAATTGCCTTTCTATCGCACTGCGGTGAAGTGGGCGAGCCCACGGGAAGAGCCTGGCATCAATCCTGTGGATAGGCCGGATCACGCCGAAGTGCGACGAGATTCGGTTCGTTCTCAATCACATTGGATGGATAGCCCAGGCGTTTTGCATGGACGATGGCCTCGATTGCCTTGTTGCGTTTGCCCATCAATTCATAGGACATTCCGGCGCGGAATTGGGCTGAGGCGTCGGCGGGTCCCAGCGCCAAGGCACGCGTCAGCAGCGTTTGCGCGGTCGCGTAGTCGCCGGTGCGCGCCGCGTACAAGGCCATGCGCGACACCAGCACCAGCTCGTTGGGCGCGCGCGCCAGGCGCGGTGCGAGCAATTTGAGCGCCTTGTCATAAGCGTGGCTGGCTTCCTGCTCGCGTCCGGGGATCCACAGCAGGGTATCGGCCAGGTTCACCCAGTTCTCATACTCCCCGGGCGCTCCCCTGGTGGGGGATACCGCTTGCTCGAAAGCGGCCGCCGCGCCGACATAATCGTGTCGAAAGAAGAGGGCGTTACCCAGGTTGCAATAGAGCCTGGCGCTGGGCCGGATCTGCAGCCCCTGCTGCAACACGCCCAAGGCTTCGTTGTCGCGACCGAGCCGTTGCAAGATGGCGGACAGGTTGGTATAGCCCGTCACCGCGTCGGGCTGCAACTGTATGCTGCGTCGAAACGCCTGTTCCGCGGCCGCGTAATTTCCTTGCTCATCGTGGACGGTGCCGAGTTCATCGGTCAGAATGCGCTCCTGCGGAAAGCGCGTCATCGCCGACGCCAGCGTCTGCAGCGCTGGCGCATAGCGCCGAGCATTGCGCTGCGCATGGGCTTTCCCATACCACGCAAAGAAATCGTTGGGATCGAGCCGCAACGCATGTTCATGTTGCTCGACCGCCGCGTCATGCTTGCCCTGTAAATCCAAAACCCAGCCCGTGGCCGCGTAACTCATGGCCAGCTGGTCGTTCGTTTTCAGCGCTTGCTGGGCGCCGGCATCGGCCTTGTGGATCCAGACCTCGTCCTTGTCGTCACTGGTGAACCGCATCGAGTAGGCCAGCGAAGTGCCAGCCGCGGCTGCTGCGTTGGCCGGTGCGTGCGCGAGGATGTTGCTGAAGTGGCGCAGGGCCGCAGCCAAGCTGCCGGGCCGGTCGAACACACGCAGTTCGGCGAGTCCGTCGCGCATTTCCAGCGCTTCCGAATAGCGCACCGGCGGTGTCGGCCACCCGGCTATCCCTGGCGCCAATTGGCTGGCGCCGGCGGCCAGCAGCAGCGCCAGTGTCGCCGCGGCAGCCTTGCCGCGGCGGCCCGCGGGCCATTGCCGGCGCCAGTTCACTGTGGCGGGCGGGGCAGGTGCGCGCCTGAGCTGCGCCAGCCGTGTCATCACATCATCCATGTCGCGCACCCGTCTGCTCGCCTGCCGCTCCGTCATCGCGCGTATCAAGGAGACCAGCGCCTGGCTCGCCGTTTCCGGATACTCCCAGCTGGCCGATGAGGATTGCAGTTGCGCCGCCGCCAGCGCAAAGCCCTGGACGTCCAGGAAAGGGCGCTTGCCGCCGATCAGCTCATGCAGAATCACGCCCAACGCGTAGATATCGCTGGACGCATCAGGCGGCTTGCCCAGCAAGCGCTCCGGCGCCATGTAGGCTATCGTGCCACACGCCTGAGCGAGCGGAATCGATTGGGTGGCGAGGGCGTCGTACTTTTGGGACAGGCCGAAATCGAGGATACGCAATGTCCCGGAGGCTTCCACCATCAGGTTGGACGGCTTGAGGTCGCCGTGGACGAGGCCCGAGGCATGGGCGTCGCGCATCGCCTCTGCGGCCTGGTGCAGCAGGTCGAGCGCCGTTGAGCATTCGGTGTGGGCGTCCTGGATAATCTCCTTTAACGTACGACCCTGTATCAGTTCCATGACGATGGCATGGCCATGTCCGTCGTCTTCGATGGCATGCACCTTGACAAAGGCGGCATGCTGGAGCGACGCGGCCATGCGGGCTTCGCGCACCGCGTCGTCGCCGTCTCCGAGATAGGCCGTGTTCTTGATGCGTTTGACCGCTACCTTGCGTTCAAGCTGGCTGTCCCAAGCCTCGTAGACTTCGCCGTATCCGCCTTCGCCCAGGCGCTGGCCCAACTCATAGTGGCCGGCGAGCACGGAAACCGACCGAGCGAGGACCGCTTGCGCATCCATTGGCAGGAGTTTTCTTGACATGCGACTCCAGGCGGTGAGGGAATATTGCATAGCCCGGGAGGCGGAGATCAGCGCACTTCCCCGGGCAAAATCCATTTGTTCAATGATGAAACTATAGCAACCTTTTAAGCGTTTGTATATGTGCGTCGTTCAACGCCAGACTGCCAGGCTGTTACAGCTGGTTCGGCGCCGGTGCGGGGCAGCAGGGCGCAAGGGGGGCGCCCAGGGACTGCGTTGCAATAGGCCGGGAAGTGCATGGATGCGGCGGGCGGCGCCGTACAACCGGCCGCCAATTGATTTTCGACATGGTTTTTTTACATCATCAGCGTCAAGCTACTACTCGGGAGCCGCGCTCCTCTGTTAGCGGATTCGTTGACAGACACCATCTCGTTGGGAAGAAAAAAATGAAACGCAAATTACTCGCAGCCACGTTCTTCGCCTTGGCCTCCTCGTTCGCATCCGCTGCCGACCAAAGCGTCTTCGTCACCACCACCCCCGTCCTCGACACGGACAACCATTTCATCGGCATCACCGCCGGCCTGGATGGCATCCTGTCCGGCGGCCTTGATGTGATCACCTTCACCGGCCTTGCGGCGGGAACTTATAAATTCAACGTGTCGGTGAGCGGACAGAATTTGTATTTCGATCCGCTGCTGTCGAACCTGAACGGTTATACCGGCGTCGCCGTCAACGCCGGCATCGCCTCGTTTGAGTATATCGGCATCATCGGCGCCTCCCCGTTCACGCTGAACCTGGCCGGCGTCGCTGGCCCTAAAGCCTTGTACAGCGGTGACGTGACCGTGACGGCTGTGCCTGAGCCATCGACCTACGCCATGCTGGCCGCGGGCCTTGGCGTGCTGGGCATGATACGCCGCCGTAAATCGGCCGCCAGGACCAACGCTGCCTAAGCCGCAACACCAGTCGTGATGGCATGGCGTCGTCACGACAGAGCCTGCCTTGCAGGCGGATCATCCAGTGGAGCCCAGACATGAAACATGCCAGCTATCGTAGGAGGGGAACGGCCTCATGCGCACGCGGACTGGCGCAGCTGATGATCTGCACCGCCTTGGGCGTCACGCCGGCACTGGCCGCGGAAGGAGCGCGGGCGCCGGCCAATCTGGCGGGCGCCCAGTTCGACACACAGCCCGGCGCGCTGCCCGTGCTGTTGATTGCAACGGTTCTCGTCCTGCTTGGCTGCGCGGTCAGCGCGCCGGCGAAGGAGACATTCCATTGATCACGCCGCCCCGAGAATCGGGGCCACGCCGGGGCCGGCCGGCTCCGCGCTAGCGCTGATGGCGCGCAGCGCGACGGCGTCAAGTATGGTCAGTTGCCGATGCCGCAGCCGCAGATAGCCGAGCCGTTGAAAGCGACTCAATGTGCGGCTGACGGTGGTGTCCGCGAGGCCAAGATAGGCGCCGATGTCGGCCCGGCTCATGGCCAGGTTCACCACCGTTGTTTGACGCTCGTCTGTGCGCCGATCTGCCGGCAGGGCCAGCAGAAAACCGCTGATTTTCTGCTCGGCGCGATTCGCCAGAAGCAGGCTGATTGTCTGTGCCTGGGCCAGTTGCCTGCCTAGCAGTTCACGAAAACGGGCCGCCAACGCGGGGGCGGCCAGCGTCGCCTCGACTAGCCGCGGGTACGAGAACTCGCAGAGCAGGGCGTCGCTCAAGGCCACCGTGGTGTTGCGATGCAATGCCAACCCGATCGCATCGAGCCCCAGGAAGTCGCCGGCAAACTGGAAACCGGCGATGCGCTGCTCGCCGTCCGGCGACAGATGGTAGGTCTTGAACTGGCCACTCCGGATCGCGTACAGCCGATGGCCGACCGGGTCGTTGGTCCGGTATAGATACTCGCCGCGCAGCAACCCGTGGCGCTGCACCACCGATTGGTTGACGAGGGCGCAATCGCTGTCGCTCAGGCCGCGCGGCAGGCATCGTGTACGGGTGGGGCAGGTCTGGCAGCTTTGATCCCGGCACGGCGTGGCCGAAGGCAGAGGCTGTACGTGTTTGTGTTCTGGCATGCGGCAGGCTTTCATGTGACCATATGACCATCATAGAAGCCTCGGACGCTGCGTGCCTTTGATGCAGATCAAACTTGCCGTTGGATAGGCACTGCCACCGGGCTGCTTCCCGCAGCCAGCTTGCGCAAGCGTCCGGCATCGCGCAGAGTGATCTCACGCTCGTCGACCTCCAGCAACCCGTCCTGCCTGAACTGGGCCAATTCGCGGCACAGGCATTCCGGACTCAGCGCCAGGAAATTGGCGATGTCCTGGCGCGACATCGCCAGGCGAAAGCGCTGCGCAGAATAGCCGCGCCGGTAGTGGCGCCAGGACATGTCCAGCAGAAACGCCGCCAGCCGTTGCCCGGCACCGCTGTTCCGCAGCAAATGCGCGGTGATTTGTTCGCGCGCGATCTGCTTGCTGATCATGCTGTGAAGCAACGTGGGCATGGACTGCATGCACTCGTAGCGAATCTCGCAGACCTCGCTGTCCTCTAGCGCCGTGGCGGTGCCATGGTGCCGACGGAATCCGATCGCATCGAGGGCCAGCAGATCGCCGCTCATCAGGAAGGCGCCGATCTTCTCGTGATTCGATGCGGTCGCAAAGGTGAACTTGATGGTGCCGTAGTAGATCGCGTAGAAGCGCTCGCCGACCAGGTCGCCGGCCTGGAACAGCCTGGTATCGCGTGGCACCCTGATGCGGCGGCTCAATACCGGATGGTGCCGTGTGTCTTGACCGGTCCACGCCGGGATACAGAACGGCGCAGCGCGGCACCTGGTGCAGTTGGTCTGGCACGGCGCCGTGGCCGACCTGCTTGCGTCGGAAATGGAAAAGCCATTCATGGAACCCCCTTGGTCTTGATGTTACGCGTCCGCGCGCGCCGCTAGCCGGCATGGACTGCGGCGACGGGAGCGCCCTTGGGCGTTGGAGGTCCGACGGGGGCTAGGTCGGAGAACTGTACTGCCCAGATCACGACTGCCAGCTTCTGGCGAAGTGAATTTCCTATAAGCCAGTGTGCCATTTTTATTGTGGGTATGACACTGCCAGTGACTGTCGACGATCATGTGGAAGGCGATTTTTCCAATATTGCGCGGATATCGTTGTTATTTGTGACTGCGAGGCCGTGTTGTGGGCGGCGGCGGGATGTGGCTTCGCCGATATCTTTTCACCAAAGTTGACTTTTAACAGGTGTTGACGCTGCGTTGTAAGCCTGAAACGGCAACACTGGCTTCAGCGGCCATCGCGGCACCGCCTGCACCACGCTATCAGCATGCCGCCAATTTGAATAGAAAACGATAGGGGAATCTTATGGATATCGCACAAGCATCTCGGCGGACGCGCGCGCGTCGGCCGGTGCGTCAGGTGATACTGGCCGCCGGCATGCTATACCTGATAACTGGCGCATGTGGCGCGACGCCGGCGCTTTCCTACTACGCGCAAGCGTCGGTGGGCGGGTCGATCAATACCAGCTACAGCAGCCCATTGCTAGGCGACGTCAACTTCCAACTCTATACACCGGGCGTCTCGACCTATAACGACGGCAGCAACCCTGGACACAGCACCGGCGTCGCGCTCGCCACATACAGCATCGCGATGGGCGGCGCCGGCGGCACCGATCCCGTCTACGACATCATCACCAATAACGGTCAATATGGGTACAGCTACAGCGGCCGTGCCGAGGCCAGCAGTACCCGCCTGCGCACTGCCATCACCACCAGCATGGTCGACAACGGCGCGCCCAGCGGACCCGCCAACAGCTATCTGCAGGCCAACGCCAGCGCGCAATGGAATCAACAACTGCTGATCACTGCCGGCACCGGCAGGAAGGCCGGCGATTATGGCGCTTTCGTCCTGGCCATGACGCTGGAAGGCAATTTCCCCGCCAACGGCAGCTACAACGCGGCGTCCACCTATGCGCAGATGGATACCTCGTTTACCGATAGCGCGGGCGTCAACTACAGCAGCGCGTTCACCAATTCAACCTATGCCGGCGATGGCAACTGGACCGGCAGCCGCACGGTCTACAAGAAGTTGCTGTTCCAGTATGGCACGGTATTCAACCTGGGCATGTGGCAGCAATCCTACGCCAGCAATAACGGCGAAGCAAACTTCTTCGATACCGGCTACATCAGCGCCATCGAGTTGCCCAAAGGGGCGGTGCTGCTGTCCGGCGCGGAACAGGCCGGCCTTGGCAGCCTGGCGCAGCTCTATGGCGTGGTGAGCAACGCCGACACCGTGAACGACCCGAATACCAACTGGGACTTCGGCAACAACGGCGGCGGGTACACGCCACCGCCGGTCCCGGAACCGGATACGGTCTTGATGCTCGGTGCCGGTCTGGCCCTTGTGGCCGGCCTGGCGTACCGGCGCAAAGGAACCGGTCGCGGATGTGCCTGATATTAGAGCAGGAACGCGCTAAAGCCGTCGTTGTGGAGATTGATTGCCCATTCCGGGCCGGCAGCGCTCATTTAGGAGAGCATGATGGGGAAAATACTCGTTCTGAAAAAGAGTGTGATGGCAGTGGCCATGCTGGCGGCCGCCGGCATGGCGGCGGCGTCGACCTATACCGTCACGGTGGCCCAGGACACGCCAACGGCGCTGGATGTTTTCTGGAATTGGGACTACAACAGCGCCACGGCGTTCACCTCCACGCTGGCGTCGCCGGACCTGCAATTCTGGACCGCGACCACCAGCGGGGTATTCGATGGCAAGGTGCTGCAAGTGGCGGTCAGCGCACAGCACACAGTGGAGCCGCATCCTTTCGTTGATGTGGCCCCGGCGCCGGTGTATTTTGCCGGCCTGGCCGGGCCTGTAGGCGATACAGGCATCACCTCGGCGATGGCGCCGCATTTGCCCACAGGCGTATTTGTCTTGCCCGCCGACTTCGTCACGCCACACTGGGACCACTACCAGTTCATCCTGAGCAGCGACGCCAGCGGTGCGCAGCTGGAACTGAAGGCCATTCATCCGGTACCGGAACCGGCCACATATGCCATGCTGCTCGGCGGGCTGGCCATGCTGGGGGTGGCGGCGCGCCGGCGCGGCCACTAGCGCGGCAGTCGGCTGACGTCTCGCAACGCGGCGCCATCGTCATGCGATGCACCGCGTCCGCGCCAGGCCAACGCCCAGAAGGAGGGGTGTCCTTGATTTCGCTGCAGCTTGCGACGGTAGGCACCTTCAATACGCATAAGGGTTACTTTAAGCGGGGAACAAGTTTTTTATTTAAAATCAAACACTTGCTGTTTGCCGTTTTCCCCTCCCACACTGCCCCGATACAGCGATTTTTTTGCTTCGCGCCCGCTAACGTTACCATCACATCATCATTTAGTATTTTCGTACGATAGCGAATTCTAACGGCTCGCACACTGTTAGAAATGAACTTACTCGGACAACGGCCTACTTCGTACCAACTGGCCGACAGCCGGCGGGATCTCCGTTATTCCGACTTAAAAACAATATAAAACCTAGTTTTTCACAGAAAACGAATAAAAAATCGCTTTTTAGCTCCAAGCTTGCCGCGCTTTTACCATATGCCGTCGATGATTGACTGGCCTAAGGCAAGCGTATGAGCTACTCCCTTGCGCCCGGTAGTTTGGACAACGTCCATCGGTTCAGGCGGCTTGCGATACCACCGCACCGCCGTTTCGATCATATCTCGGTGTTGGCGCTCGCCCAGGTAGTAGCTGACCATGTATTGCGACAGCGCGTTATTGGGCGCCAGGAAGCAGTCCCCGCGTTTCTTCAAGTCGAAGATACTTGGCGCCAGAGACGATTTTGAGTGTTGCAACACTAACCGCGGCACCACCTTCGTGTACCCCTTAGCGCGCATGGCTTCGCCATAGAGCGGCGCCATGAAGTCGATCACGTAGTCGCCGGTATCGAGCCAGGCGTGATAGCGCTTATCATCACTGCTAATCGTATTTCCTTCAACACGGCCATACGAAAGAATGTCCTTGGTTTCCTCGTCGAGGAGCAGGAATGCCGCGCCGAACGCGGGCTTCGCCCTGACGCCATAGTGCGTAAACAAAATAGCAGCGCCCATCAGTGCAAAAAACTGGCAGGCATGTGCGGTCATAGCGTCCTCTGCGTCGAGTATGGCCTTGACGGTTAGGAAGATACGTTCGTAGTCAGCTAAGGGAAGCAGCATGGTTGTCCTGGTTCGAGATTTGGAGGGATGGCCTGGGTTTTCCTATAGGCCATTGTCATTGTGACCATCCGTCTGCGCTGTGTCCAGCCTGGGTAGGGTATCCCGCGCTTTTGGTTTCGCCGGCCCATCAAAAACGCGCACCCTCGCCCGGAGGCGGCTCAAACATCGCGCGGCTCCAGCTTTAACATGATAATTATAGTTATCCATTATTTGATAAATAAATTCTAACGTTCAATGCTTACATAACGTTAGAACTGAGCGTAATATATGCCTAATATTTAATCAGAAAGCCTCCGCTATGTCGCGCTCAGCTATCGCCACCAAAGACCAGATCCGCTCCACCGTGCTCGCCATGCTCACGGAAGCCCATGATGCTGCGCCGGCGACCAGCGATCGTTTTCGCAGCATCGTGTCCGTCCGTAAGCTCAAAGCCCGACTCGGCGGCGGCGACCCGGCCACGCTCGGCCGTGAGATCAAGCAAATCGAGTCGGAAATCGTCGTCGCGGGGCTGTCCGACATCGCCTTGCCGAAACTGCCGGTCGAGATAGCGGACAAGATGCAGGCGGTGTGGCATGCGGCTGTGGCCGTTCAGCTCGACGATGTGGTCAAGCTCAAGACCCAAGCGCGCGAGTCCATCGAGCACACGGCTGCCGCGCTGGCGGATGCCAATTTGCGCGCCCAGGCCCTGCGAGAGGAGCTGAGCGATTTGCGCAGCGTGGTGGCCGCCCGGGATGCCGAGCTTGCCCAGGCCCGCACGGATATGGCGGCAATGACGACACAGCTCTCATCCCTGCAGGCCTTACACGCAGAGGCGCTGGCACAACTTCAGTCGTCTCGCGAGCATCAGCTCGCGCTTGAACAGGGGCGCCTTGAGCAGGTTGCCGCCGCTCAGGAACGCTACGAGGGATTATCCAAGCAGCTGATGCAGGAGACCGCGTATCAGCGCCAAGCCTTGCAGCAGGAACAGCTACGCGTGTCATCCCAGCTGAAATTTGCCGAACGGCGTATCGGCGTCCTGGAAGAATCGGTCGAGCGGACAGAGGCCGAGTTGAAAAACGAGCGCTCACGCGCGCAAACGGCGGTAGGCGAAGCGAATGCCTTCAAGGTAGTCAACGCCAGCATGCGCGCACAACTGGACGAACTGGTGCGCGCCGCGATGGTCCAACCACCAGGTGCCAAGCAAGCTGCACCGGCCTCGGCGGCGGAGGCCGCTGCCGGTGCAAAAAAGGCGGCGCCGCGTCGTAAGAAGAGAGAGTAGCCATGCAGCGCTGGCTGGACCATGCGGTAACGCCACCGCAGCTTTTGCCCGACACAGTCGACGGCACTCTGGCATACCTCACACAGGTGCTGGGGCATGCCTGCTATGAAGCCTGGACGCTGCTTCGCGTCAAGCAGATTTATCCCTCTCTGGGCGACGCCAAGGCCGCGAAGCCCGCCTTGTTTCAGCTGCTCCTCGCGCATCAGCAAGTCATCGAGTGGTGGCAAGGCGGCCGATTGCGCTGTGCGCCGGCAGACCAGGCCCCCAAGCAGCAGGATGTTCTCAAGCAGCTGCTCGCATCGCATCGGCGACGCTTTCAAACTGTGGACGGCGACCTCCCGCCTGCGGCCGAGGTAGATGGTGTGCTGGGATGGATCACACTAGTTGATGGCCGTACGCCCGTTTCACTACACGCTTGGCTTTGCGGGAGCATCGGTCGATTCCAGAACCATGACGTTGCTACGAACACACTGGCCGCGGTTGACGACGCCAGCGCCCTGGTGCTGTTCCTGCAGGAACGTGCGAGCCGGTCCCGACACACCTTGCGCGCGTACGCTAACGACCTTCGCAAGTTGATCGAATGGTGTCGTGATCGGCAGTATGGCCCTTTATCGGATCTGACGCGCACCGACCTGCTCGCCTACAAGCATCAGCTCTCCGAGCATCGCGTGTCGACCGATGACGATGGCTCCCAGCAGATCAAAGGCGCGGGTGAGAGTACGCTGGCCAGAGCGATGGCCGTGGTCGCAAGCCTCTATCAGTACTGGTACGACACGGGCTATCTGATCGCCAATCCAGCTGCCGGCCTGTTGTCGGGAACGCAAGTGCGCACGGGTTTCGTGCCTACGCGCTTTCTTCCGCCAGCAGCCTTGGCGGTATGCGACCTGATGATGGCCAGAGCCGTCGCGCAAACGGATAACCTAACTCAGCGCAGGCGACAGGCGATCTGGGCGCTATTTCGCTACGGTGGTGTGCGCTTGGCCGAGCTCGCCTGGGATAGCCGGACAAATCTGCCTCGAATCGAGTCGGACGACGAGGGACGCTGGGCGTTGTATGTCATGGGCAAGGGCGACAAGCAGCGCGTTGTGCCACTTCCCGACGTGGCAATCGGCCCCATCAAGGCTTATCGAGTGGCCCGAGGTCTTTCCAGTTCGCTTTCTCGTTTTGAGGTGATACCGCTCATTCACGGCTTCAAGGGTGGCTCCCTGATGGAATCGGGCCTATATGCCGAAGTAAAGGCAATTTTTGTCGAAGCCGGTGGCGCCTTGGCCATTGATAGCCCGGTGCGTGCGGTGTTGCTCGCGTCCGCCTCACCCCACTGGCTGCGTCACGCCTATGCGCGGGCCTTGGTGGTCGATCATAAGGTGCCGCTCACAGTGGCTCAATCACTGCTGGGTCACGCATCGATTCAGACCACGGCGGGATATGCCAAGACGGATTTGTCGCAATTACGTGAATTTGTCGATCTGAGTTTCAAAGCTGGCCATAGTTAAGATTTTGACAGGTTACGCACTGCCTGTGGGCGACCGGGATTCGTGTCAAAAAACTCAAATACTGCTGTAAGTAATTGATCTTAAGAAATAAGCTTGCCGTATATTGTCTCGTTTTCCCTGGCCGCAGTCACCTACATTGATCGAAAGCCTGCGACGCACCGTGCCGTATCAATTCATGATTCGAAGTGGCTCCCGCATCCTTCCGCCTTGCACGTTCCCGCCGATAGCTCCCGCAAAATGCCGCAGTCCCGCGCCGCACTCCCGGTTTGGCAACGGCCTCGCAGTACTCTCAATTGGCCTTGCAACGCATTGAGTTCAGCAATGCGTTGCTCCACTTGCACAATGCGCTGATCGAGCAACTGATTGACTTCCTGGCAGCTTTCTCCTGGGGCATCGCGCAGACTCAGCAACAGCCTGACGTCGTTGAGCGGCATATCAAGAGATCGACAATGGCGGATAAACTGCAACCGCTCGACGTGAGCAGTTTCATATAACCGGTAGTTTCCCGCGTTGCGCGCCGGCGCTGGCAAGAGCCCTTCCTGCTCATAGAATCGGATGGTCTCCACCTGACAGCCAGTCGCTTTCGAAAGTTGCCCTATTTTGAATGTTTTCTGCATTGGCTGCTCCTGAAGTCAATTGAAGGCTTGACTCTATAGTGACTATAGGGTGTTCAATGCGAATGATAATACGAATCAAGGACTGGCTCATGGAATGCTGCAATAACAACGGATGTTCCGGTACGACTGCGGTGCCAGATGCTGCCCGTCCCCCAGTTGTCGATGGGGCTGAGCAAGCTGTGTTCCTGATTCAGAATATGGACTGCCCAACCGAGGAAAAGCTGATCCGGGACCGTTTGGAGAAGATGCCTGGCGTCGCGGCGTTGCAATTTAATTTGATGCTGCGCGAACTAACAGTACGCCATCGACTCCCAGCGGTGGCACCGATTGCCGATGCGCTTACCTCGCTGGGCATGGAAGCCGTGGTCAAAACCGACACGTTGAACAACGCTGCGCCCGGACACGACTTTGAGTTGGCGCAAGATGCGGGACTATCCGGTCGTGCGTGGGCAATGCTCTGCGTCTCGGGAGCTGCTGCTGTGGGGGCCGAAATGCTCGCGTGGTATACCGGCCAAGAGCAATCATGGGCGGTGGTGGCGCTCGCCGTTATCGCTATCCTTTCTGGTGGTTTGGGCACTCTGAAAAAGGGCTGGATCGCGTTGCGGTATCTGTCGCTCAACATGAATTTCCTGATGTCGCTGGCGGTGATTGGTGCTGCGGCGATCGGTCAATGGCCCGAGGCCGCGATGGTGATTTTTCTCTTCACGGTTGCGGAGATGATCGAGGCAAAATCTCTCGACCGCGCCCGCAACGCCGTGGGCGCACTGATGGCGATGTCGCCTGATACGGCACTGGTGTATGCAGGCGCCGACGGATGGCGGGAGACCGCGGCCAGCGAGGTTCAGGTTGGAACTATCATCCGTGTTGCACCAGGTGCGCGGGTGCCGCTAGACGGTATCGTCACCGCTGGACGGAGCACGATCAATCAGGCGCCGATCACCGGTGAAAGTCTGCCGGTGGCTAAGGAGACGGGTGACGCAGTCTATGCCGGCACCATCAATGAGCGCGGGGAAATTGAGTTCCGTGTCACCGCCACACAAAAAGGCTCGACCCTGTCGCGGATTGTCGAAAGCGTGCAGCAGGCGCAAGGTGAACGTGCGCCAACGCAACGCTTCGTCGACCAGTTCGCGAGGTATTACATCCCCGCCGTGGTGCTGTTGGCCGTGCTCGTTGCAGTGCTTCCGCCGTTGCTGACGCAAGCCGCG
This sequence comes from Duganella vulcania, assembly GCF_009857655.1. Classification (NCBI taxonomy): domain Bacteria; kingdom Pseudomonadati; phylum Pseudomonadota; class Betaproteobacteria; order Burkholderiales; family Oxalobacteraceae; genus Duganella; species Duganella vulcania. Next base: position 20,612 of record NZ_WWCX01000011.1, on the reverse strand, counting down.
GCAGGTCCGTGGCTGTACAAGGCGCTGGTGCTCCTGGTGATCGCATGTCCGTGTGCGCTGGTCATCTCCACGCCGGTTACGGTGGTGAGCGGCTTGGCTGCCGCAGCTCGGAGAGGCATTCTCATCAAGGGAGGTGTCTACTTGGAGCAAGGCCGGTTGCTGCGCGCGATCGCGCTGGACAAAACCGGTACGGTTACGTTGGGCAAGCCCGCCGTCACTGATGCCGTCCCATTCGCCGGCGCTGAACTACACACTATGCTGCGTCTTGCAGCCAGCCTGGCCGCACGCTCCGATCACCCGGTATCGGGTGCCATCAGCGCTTACTGGGAATCGCAGCGGCCGGCCGAGCCGCTTACCGAAGTAGACGCCTTCCGCGCCCTTGATGGTCTTGGGGTGCGGGGTGTTGTCGATGGCCGGGAGCTGCATCTGGGTAGCTTGCGCCTGGTCAAGGAGCTCGGCTGCTCCGACCAAGCGATCGAGGCGCTGGTCGAACCGCTGGAACGTAATGGCAAAAGCGTGGTGTTGCTGGTCGACGGGAGCACGCCGCTGCTGATGCTGGCGGTGGCCGATACAGTCAGGCCGACAAGCGCGCAAGCCATTGAAGATCTCGCGGTTCTGGGCGTCGAAGTCGTCATGCTAAGCGGAGACAACGCCCACACGGCACGCGCGATTGGCCTCCAGGTGGGCATCGCCGACGCGCGCGGCGGATTGCTTCCGGAAGACAAATTGGGCGCCGTGGCCGATTTGGTGACCACGTTCGGCCACGTCGGCATGGTGGGAGACGGCGTCAACGACGCCCCGGCGCTGGCCAAGGCCGACATCGGTTTCGCGATGGGTGCCATGGGCACCGACACCGCGCTCGAGACAGCGGACGTTGCACTGATGGACGACGACTTGCGGAAAATACCGGAATTCATCCGTCTGAGCGGTAAGGCTCACGCGATCCTGATGCAGAACATCGGTCTGGCCTTGGCGATCAAGGCCATCTTCCTGGTTATGGCCCTGCGCGGCGAAGCGACATTGTGGATGGCCGTGTTCGCTGACATGGGCGCCAGTCTGTTGGTCGTCATGAACGGACTGCGTTTGCTACGCGGCACTCGAAACTGAGAGATCCCGGTAGGCGGTATTTGTCTTTTACTCCTTGGTGGCCTTTGCCACCTCTATTTCTGGAACAACTATGCAAGTGATCCGAGTGTTTTTAGTATGGTTTTGTCTGGTGGTGTCGGCAACGACGCTCCACGCGGAGCAGTTATCGACCGTCGAACAGACCAAGCAGATCTGGCAGCTGCTGGATTATCTCGCCGTGGACTACGCCAAATCGGTGAAAGAAGGCGCCATCGCCAGCCAAAGCGAATATGCGGAAATGCAGGAATTCGCACACGCCGCGCGTCAACAACTGGCCGTGCTACCTACCACGCCGCAGCAGGTCGCGCTGCTGTCCGATGCTGACGCCTTGCGTCAGTCTATCGCGCAGAAGGCGCCATCGGACCGGGTAGGCGATCAGGCGCACCGCCTGGCTGCGGCACTGCTGATGGCCTACCCGGTACCAGTATCGCCATTGAAGACCCCGGATCTGCGTCAGGGCGCCGCGCTGTATCAAAGTAATTGCGCTGCCTGCCACGGGGTGTCCGGTCATGCGGACGGTCCCTTGGCTTCCTCGCTCAATCCACAGCCGATCGCGCTGGCGGATCATGCGCGCGCGCGTGAGCGAAGTGTTTTCGCTCTACAGCAGATCGTCACGCGCGGCGTGGAAGGCACCTCGATGGCGAGTTTTGCAAAGTTGACCGAAGACGAGCGTTGGGCCGTGGCCTACTTCGCTTCCACGCTGTCCTATTCCGACGCGGATCGCCAGGCAGGTGCTAAGCTTTGGGCCGAACGCCCGGAGTTGCATGCGGCCTTCCCGACGCTGGCCAAGTTGAGCGAATCGTCCGAAAGCGCGCTAACCAAGGCCGTCGACGCGGACGTCGCGCGTGGCTTGACCGCCTATCTGCGCAGCGCACCGGGGACGCTGGCGCAATCGAACGCGGACACCTTGCCGATCGCTATGACCAAGCTCAAGGCCAGTGTGGCCGCGCTAGAGACCGGCGACATGGCGGCCGCTGCGCGTCTGGGCTTGTCGGCCTATCTGGACGGCTTCGAGCCGGTGGAGCCTGCACTGGCGGCCAAGAACAATGCGCTCTTTTCGGAGATCGAAAAAACGATGGGTGACTATCGCCATGCCGTCTCCACCAACAACCTGGCGCAGGCTCGTGCCACCGCGACGCGCTTGCAGGGGCTGCTGTCCGATGCGCAAGGGGCGCTCGATTCTTCCAACGATCCGCTGTCGACGTTCATCGGCGCCTTGACCATTTTGTTGCGAGAAGGCGTGGAGGCGCTGCTGGTGGTCGTCGCCATGCTGGCGTTCCTGAAAAAAGCCGGTCGTCAGGATGTGCTGCCCTACGTGCACGCGGGATGGATCGCTGCGCTGGCGGGCGGTGCCCTGACGTGGGCGGTCGCCACGTATCTTGTCGATCTGAGCGGCGCGAGCCGCGAAATGACAGAGGGGTTTTCCGCGATCTTTGCCGCAGTGGTCCTGCTGGCCGTGGGCATCTGGATGCACCAGAAGAGTCTTGCGGGGCGCTGGCAGGCATATGTGAAGGACAAGCTCTCATCGGCGCTCAACAAACGCTCGGCCGCAATGTTGTTCTTGCTGTCGTTCGTCACCGTCTACCGCGAAGTGTTTGAAACGGTGCTGTTCTATGTCGCGCTCTGGACCGAGCATAATGGCGTATATCTGCTCGCTGGCCTTGGCACGGGCATCGTCATTCTGGCCGTGATCGCCGTCTTGCTGTTGCGCTCCAGCGCCAAATTGCCCATCAGCCAGTTCTTTGCCTACAGTTCCGCACTGGTGGCCGTGCTGGCGGTGATCCTCGCCGGCAAAGGTGTAGCTGCTTTGCAAAAAGTGGGGTTCCTGGATATGACGCCAGTCGCCGTTCCCCGCGTCGAGGTGCTGGGTATCTACCCGACCGCGCAGACGCTGGCGGCACAGGTAGTAATCCTCGCGATCATCGCCGTCAGTATCCGCTATAACTTGCGAAGCCAGAATCGAAGGGGTTGATCGTGCTCCAGTCAAATAGCAGTGTGAATCGCCACGAGTCATCTAGACGCTCTGAAGCCATAATTCTAGGCAAAAGGAGTGGTCATGAGTGGAAATCGATACACCGAAGAATTTAAGATAGAAGCGGTCAAGCAGGTCACTGAACGAGGCCACGCTGTCGCTGAGTTCGCAGCAAGGCTCGGCGTCAGTGTTTACAGCATGTACCAATGGGTGAAGCGCTACAGCGTGCCAGCAGAGGAGCGCCAAGCTAGCACTACTTATTAGCAAACTCGTGCTATGATTTTTGCATGAAAAGGTTGCTACTCATTTTCCTGCTATGTGTCGTTCCGTTCCAGTTTGCCTGGGCAACTGCGGGCGCGTATTGCCAGCATGAGACAGGCGCGGCACCAAAGCATTTTGGGCACCATGCCCACCATCATCAGGCCAATGCAGAGAAAACGGAGACTTCGTACAAGGTGGGCAAGCTCCATCCTGACTGCGGCTCATGTCATGGAATGAGCTTCGCCCTGTTCCAGGAGCCTTTACTGGCTCAATCCATTGTTGCGACCGGGACGAACGTGCCCGCCGCCAAGCCGGAAATCTATACTTCTCACATTCCCGACGGCCTACGCCGGCCCGATCGTCGTTTCTCCTTTTAAGCTGACGCAACACTTCTGATGCTGCAGTATCCGCTCGATAGGTGCTCGTCAGATCTTCAACACAAGCCCAGTAACTGATCGACGATCAAGTGCTGCATTCAGCTCATTGCTACAGTGTTTCTCAGCGCATCGAAGCTGCTTGTCGCGCTGGGGGCAGTTGACGATCGAATAATGAAAATAAGGAATGCGAAATGACGCAAACAGAGAAAATCCGGCTCGAATTGCCTTTGGTGTTGCCAACCGTGATTGACGCCAATGATTTATGTATCGACAGACTAATCAAAGGTCTTTCAGGACGGGGCGGTATCGAAAAGGTGCACATAAAGAAGGCCGACGGCAGTGAGCCATTACTCTGCCTGCACTACGATCCTTCGATCATTTCAGTGTCGCGCATAAGGGAACTCGCTCAGTCAGTCGGTGCGCAACTGACAAAGAGGTACGGTCACTATGTGGCTCGCCTTACCGCGCCGCTACACGCGCGTAGCGCCCGGCTTTTTTCAAACCGGCTTCGCGGTATCAGCGGCGTGCTGGAAGCGGAGGTCTCACCGTCCGGCGCCGTGCGCGTCGAATACGATACGGAGACACTATCTCAAGCCGACCTGGTCACCCAGATAGGATTTATTGGCGGGGTAATCGCAAGCTTGAGCCATACGACGCCAGAAACAATGAAAAACAAGGAGGCCGAGAAAGTTTTCCCTGTCGATTCGCATCGAGAAGCGCCGGCCGCGACGCAAACCGAGTCCCGTGACACACAACACGAGCCACGACCTGAAGACCCAGGAGAACACCAGGAGCACCAGCACGATGATCAATCGGAGCATGATCATGGTGACTCGAAAGACCATGTCCACGCGCACGGAGCGACAGATAAAGAGCATGCCGGACACGACCATGACCATGGCGGCATCTTCGGCGAGAAGTCAGAACTCATTTTTGCCTTACTGGCCGGCGCGTTCATGCTGGCAGGCTGGCTATGCACATGGACGCAGTCAGGTCCGGACTGGCTCTCCACTACGCTTTTCTGCATCGCGTATCTGTTTGGCGGCTACTTTACCACCAAGGAAGCGCTCGAAAATATTCTCGCCCGCCGCTTTGAGATCGATACATTGATGCTCGTCGCCGCTGCAGGTGCTGGTGCGCTAGGCAAGTGGGGCGAAGGCGCGTTGCTGCTGTTCCTGTTTAGTCTGGGACATTCGCTCGAACATTTCGCCATGGGCCGCGCGCGGCGAGCTATCGAAGCGCTGGCCAAACTGGCGCCAGAGACGGCGTCCGTCAAACGCGGGGACAAGGTTGAGGAAGTAGCGGTCGAGACACTGAAGCCTGGCGACATCGTGCTCGTCAAGCCCAATGAGCGCCTGCCGGCAGATGGTGTCGTCGTAAAGGGCACGACCAGTGTCAATCAGGCGCCAGTTACTGGCGAAAGCGTTCCGGTTGATAAGCAGCCGGTGGCCGATGGCGCTGCCGTGATTGCTGCATTCGAAAAGGTGGCGGCGAATAACCGGGTTTTTGCCGGCACCATCAATGGATCGGGCGGGATCGAGGTGATGGTGGCCAAGCTTGCCGCGCAGTCGACGATGGCCCGCGTCGTCCAAATGGTGACAGAAGCTGAGGCCCAACGGTCTCCGACACAGCAGTTCACCGACAAGTTTGAACGCATATTTGTGCCGGTAGTTCTGGCCCTGGTCGCCTTGCTGATGTTTGCATTCATCGTCGTTGACGAACCGTTCGCCGACAGCTTCTATCGTGCGATGGCCGTTTTAGTTGCTGCCAGTCCTTGCGCACTGGCTATTTCGGTCCCTAGTGCGGTGCTGTCAGGGGTGGCTCGTGCAGGACGCGGCGGTGTCTTGGTCAAGGGCGGCGGCCCGCTAGAAAACTTGGGCAGTCTGACCTCTATTGCGTTTGATAAGACCGGTACGCTCACTGAAGGCAAACCGAAACTCACCGATGTCATCGCAGCCGACGGCGTTGAAGAGTTGGAACTGCTGGCGGTGGTCCTTGCCGTTGAGTCCCATAGCGACCACCCGCTTGCTTCGGCGCTGGTCGACGGCGCGCGCGACCGGCTATCGAAAGAGTCGTCGGCACTAACTGCGGACGACGTCAAGAGCATCACCGGTCGCGGCATTCAGGCCAGTGTCAATGGGGAGACCGTATACATCGCAAAACCTGTGCTGTTTTCCGAGATGAGTATCGCATCATTGCCGGACGCTCTGGTCAAAGCGAACGAAAAGCTTGTGGCCGACGGTCGCACCACAATGATTGTATTAAAGGGCAAGCGTTTCCTTGGTGTGGTGGGCGTGATGGACACGCCAAGGGAAGTGGCAGCGTCGGTAATGGTCAGGTTGCGGGCACTAGGCATCGAGCGGCTGATTATGATTTCCGGTGACAATCAGCAGGTTGCCGATTCTGTTGCACGCACGGTTGGACTGACAGAGGCGCGCGGCGACTTGATGCCTGAGCAAAAGGTCGAAGCCATCAAGCAATTGCGTGAGCAGCACGGCAAAGTGGCCATGGTTGGCGACGGCGTCAACGATGCGCCGGCGATGGCCAATTCCACGGTCGGTATAGCGATGGGAGCCGCAGGGTCGGACGTTGCGCTGGAGGCGGCCGACGTCGCATTGATGGGAGACGACCTCGGGCAGTTGCCTTTCGTCGTGGGGCTATCGCGCCAGACTAGCCGGATTATCAGACAAAACTTGTGGGTAAGTCTCGGTGTGGTCGCAGTGCTCATACCGGCTACGATCTTTGGCTTGAACATCGGGACTGCAGTATTGTTTCACGAAGGCTCAACAATTCTCGTCGTCATCAACGCACTAAGGCTGCTCGCATTCCAGGACAAAACGGATGCTTAAAATTCGTGATGACGATGCCTCAGACTTTAGATCGCATCCACAACAGTGAATTTGCAAGCTTGGCTAAAGGTAGAAACTATGTGCAAATACCGACTTGCAAAAAACGACTGTTGGATGTGAAATTTTTTTACTCGACAAAATGTAACTCCACTCAACGTGATATACTCCAGCCATGGCCCGTAAAACTATTTTCATGCTGATTGCACTGCTCGCGCTCCAGTTTAGCTGGACCGTTGTGGCTGCTTATTGCACGCATGAGTCGGGTCGCGCTGCAAATCATTGGGGGCATCATCCAGACACGAACACTGCGGATGATGTTGTCTCTGTGCTGAAGGAAAAGCCTTCTGATGGAAAGAAGACTTCGGCGCATTCGCATTGTACATCGTGCGCCCATGGGACTTTGTCGATTGACAGCTTCTATGGCATTTCGCATCCTCAGCTCGCTGAAGCCGCACCGGTTTCCATCGAAATCATCCTCTCCTCCTATTCCACCGCTCCGCCAGAGCGCCCTCAGTGGACAGTCGCCGCTTAACTCCGGCGGTTGTATCTGTTCGTCTTTATAGAATTTTTATAGAAGTGTGACTCCCATCTGTTGATAGGTGAAGGTCACTGTACGCCGCCGGATTTCTTCGTCATTCTTTTTCGGAGTCATCCATGCAATCCCGACATTTTGTTTTGGGAGCGGCTGTTCTATTTGCACAGCTTTTCCCTTTCAGTATTCAAGCTGCTGATCAGCAAAGCGCGCCTTTCACCATTGGCGAACCTGCGCGATCAGTAGATATAAATTCTGCCCCATTGACGCTAGAACAGGCCATTTCGATGACTCTGTCCGCCAGTCCTCAATTGCGATCGGCCGCGCAGAGCGTTGCGATCGCTGAAGGCGCCCGCGTGCAAGCAGGCGTGCGGCCAAATCCCGAACTGTCTCTGTTGCGCGAAGGTATGTCTTCGCGTACAAACCGGACGGACACCTATCAACTAAGCCAACCCATTGAGCTCGGAGGCAAGCGCTCAGCGCGTATCAAGCTGGCTGACCAAGATCAGGCTCTGGCGCGCGGAGATGTCAATGTCACTGCCTCTGAGCTGCGCGCGGACGTTACTGCAGCGTATTTAGAAGCACTTACCGCCCAAGAACACGTTGCGCTGGCTCGGGAGTCTCTCAGTCTGGCGGGCAAGGCTACCAACGCTGCTGGCCGACGTGTCGCTGCCGGGAAAATCTCTCCATTGGAGCAGACGCGATCGAGTGTTGCCGAAGCGGGTGCCCGTTTAGAGTTATCCCAAGCGGTGGCGGACGCCGCATTGGCCAGACGGCGGCTGTCCGCCTTCTGGGGCAGCATCCAAGCAGAAGAACGGTCCCTCGTAACCCCCGAGATCAACCTAGCGGCAATTCCGGCGCTGCGCGATTTGCAATCACGGCTTGACGCATCGCCGCAAATGCAACGGGCGCGCATGCAGATCGCGCGTGAAGAGGCAGGAGTCAATCTCGCCAAGGCTGACCGTGTTCCCGACGTGACACTCACACTAGGCAAGAAAAAAGACTTCCAGACGACCGTTTCCCAAACGGTCGTCGGTCTGGCCATACCGCTGCCGCTGTTTAACCGCAACCAAGGCAATCTTTTTTCTGCACTGCGCCGAGTTGACAAGGCTAAGACCGATGCTGAGATCGAATACTTGAATGCGACTCAGGCGTTGGCTGACGCCCATCAACGCGCCTCAGTTGCGCAGGAACAGATCGAGAGTATGCGCAAGGATATTCTGCCAGGCGCGCAGAGCGCTTTCGATGCGGCCGTCACTGGCTTTGAACTTGGCAAGTTCGGTTTCATCGACGTGCTTGATGCACAGCGCACATTATTCCAAAGCCGCGCCCAATACCTTAGCGCACTCTCGGCCCGCTATCGTTCATTCGCCGAGCTGGAGCGCTACATCGCCGTCGATATCAACGCTGGCAATTACTCGACTGACAGGAATGCAAAATGATGTTCAATACTGATAAAAAATCTCAAAAGACGGCACTGATCATTGTTCTTATAGGTGTCTTGTTGGGCGCCACCATCCTGTTCTGGAAAAAAGACGGTGGTGATGGAGCCGCTGAAGCGGCGCATGCCGAGGAAGGCGAAAAGAAAGAAGGCTCTGATCACAGCGGCGAGGACGGCGTTATCTTGATGAACGCCAAGCAAATCCAAACTGCCGGCATTACTGTGGCCAAGGCCGAGTCTGCCACCATGGGCAATGTTATTCAGTTGCCCGGCGAAGTGCGGTTTAATGAAGACCGTACGGCGCACATTGTCCCGCGCACGCCCGGCGTCGCGGAATCGGTTTCTGCTGACTTGGGCCAGAGCGTTAAGAAGGGCCAGGTTCTGGCCGTGATTTCCAGTCCAGCGTTGGCCGACTTGCGTAGCGCGTCGTTGGCGGCACAAAAGCGACTGAGCTTGGCACAGACCACTTATCAGCGTGAGAAGAAACTGTGGGAAGATAAGATCTCTGCCGAGCAAGACTATCTGCAAGCACAAACGGCGCTGCGCGAAGCTGAAATCGAAGCACAGACTACTCGCTCTAAATTGGCGGCATTGGGTGCCGGTGAAGCTGAAGGTACGCTCAACCGCTATGTCCTGCGCGCTCCATTCGATGGCGTGATTGTGGAAAAGCATATTGCTCAGGGCGAAGCCGTTAAGGAAGATGCCAATGTGCTGCTGCTCTCAGATCTGTCGAGCGTTTGGGTCGAGATTGTTGTGACCCCTAAGGATCTGGAATTAATCCGTGTGGGTGAAATCGTCAAGATCACTTCGGCTGCCAACGACACTTCCGCCACCGGCAAAGTCAGCTATGTCGGAAATTTGCTCGGGGAACAAACGCGCACCGCAAAAGCGCGCGTAGTGATCGCCAATCCTAATATGGCATGGCGCCCAGGTCTGTTCGTCAACGCAGCCATGACCCGCGGCGAGAAGAAAGTTCCCGTTGCCATTGCGGCCGAAGCAGTGCAAACAATCGACGGTAAAACCGTAGTGTTCGTTAAAGTTGAAAAAGGCTTCAAAGTTCAACCCGTCAAGGTCGGCAATAGCGACGGCAAGCTTGTTGAGATTGTTGGAGGTCTGCCTGCCGGTAGCCAGTACGCTGCGAACAATAGCTTCGTGGTAAAAGCCGAGCAAGGCAAAGGCAGTGCCGGACATGAAGACTAATTAAGGAACCGACCATGTTTGAACGGATAATTCAATCTGCCATCGGTCACCGATGGCTTGTTATGCTGGCGGTGATCGCCATGGCCGCCATTGGCGTTTATAACTACCAGAAACTGCCTATTGATGCAGTGCCTGACATTACCAACGTGCAGGTTCAGATCAATACCAGCGCCAACGGTTACTCTCCTCTGGAAGTCGAACAGCGCGTAACGTTCCCAATTGAAACTGTTATGGCTGGGCTGCCTAATCTCGACCAGACTCGTTCATTGTCTCGCTATGGACTGTCGCAGGTGACGGTGATATTTAAAGATGGCACCGACATTTACTTCGCACGCCAGCTTGTCAATCAACGTATCCAGGAAGCTAAGGAAAACCTACCTCAAGGTGTCGTGCCAATGATGGGACCGATTTCGACCGGACTGGGCGAAATCTATTTGTGGACCGTCGAGAGCGAACCGAATGCAAAGAAACCTGACGGTACTCCGTACACGCCAACCGACCTACGCGAGATTCAGGACTGGATCATCAAGCCGCAACTACGCCAGGTGGAAGGTGTCACTGAAATCAACTCGATCGGTGGCTATGCTAAGGAATATCACATAACACCTGACCCGGTTAAACTGAGCTCGTACGGCCTCACGCTCAAGGATGTCGTAGGCGCCATAGATCGCAACAACAATAACGTCGGAGCCGGTTACATAGAGCGGAAAGGCGAGCAATTTCTGATCCGTGCGCCTGGCCAAGTCCGCACGCTAGAGGACATCCGCAACACGATCCTCAATAATGTCCAGGGAGTCCCAATCCGCGTTCGAGACGTAGCTGAAGTGGCCATCGGTCGAGAGTTGCGCACTGGTGCCGCAACGGAAAACGGTCGCGAAGTGGTACTTGGTACCGTCTTCATGTTGATTGGTGAAAACAGCCGCGTGGTCTCCCAATCGGTCGCTAAACGCATGGAGGCCGTCAATCGCTCTCTCCCGACCGGTGTCAAGGCTGTGCCTGTCTACGACCGTACGGTGCTGGTCGATAAGGCAATCGCAACGGTCAAGAAGAACTTGCTTGAAGGCGCGATCTTGGTCATCGTGATCCTTTTCCTCTTCCTAGGTAACATCCGCGCAGCGCTTATTACGGCAATGGTCATTCCGCTCGCGATGCTATTTACGTTCACCGGAATGGTGACCTACAAAGTCAGTGCCAACTTGATGAGCTTGGGAGCGCTTGACTTCGGTATCATCATCGATGGTGCCGTCGTGATCGTTGAAAACTGCGTGCGCCGCTTGTCTCATGCTCAGGAGCATTTTAAACGCGAGTTGACTTTGCGCGAGCGATTCCATGAGGTGTTTGCTGCCGCCAAAGAGGCACGTCGCCCGCTTCTATTCGGCCAGTTAATCATCATGGTGGTGTACCTGCCTATCTTTGCCCTCGCCGGTGTTGAAGGCAAGATGTTCCACCCGATGGCCTTCGCGGTGGTTACCGCGCTGCTGGGCGCGATGATCCTGTCCATGACTTTCATCCCTGCTGCTGTAGCGCTGTTCATCGGCAAGCGCGTAGCAGAGAAGGAAAATCGCTTGATGGTAATGGCTAAGAATGGCTATGAGCCGCTGCTGGCCAAAGTGATGCACAACGCAACCCCGGTTATCACCGGCTGCGTGGTGCTGATTGTACTGTGCGGCTTGTTGGCCACGCGGTTGGGCAGCGAATTCGTGCCAAACCTGAACGAAGGCGATATCTCGATCCAGGCACTGCGCATTCCCGGCACGAGCCTGAGTCAGTCTCTGGATATGCAGAAAAAACTGGAAGCCGGCCTGAAGGCCAAGTTCCCAGAAATCGACCGTATCTTTGCCCGCACCGGTACCGCGGAAATTGCATCGGACCCAATGCCGCCAAATATTTCCGACGGCTACATCATGTTCAAACCGGACTCAGAATGGCCTAAGCCAAAGAAAACGCGCGACGAGTTGATCGCTGAAATTAAGGAAGAAGCCGAAAAATACGTCGGCAATGCCTACGAATTCTCTCAACCGATTCAATTGCGTTTCAACGAGCTCATTTCCGGTGTGCGTAGTGACGTTGCTGTCAAAGTCTATGGCGATGACATGGACGTTTTGGCCGACACAGGTAAGAAAATTGCTGAGGTGTTGCAGCGTATTTCAGGGGCGACCGAAGTAAAGGTGGAACAAACTGGTGGCCTGCCAATGCTAACGGTTCAGATTGACCGTGAGAAGACCGCGCGCTACGGCCTGAACATCGGCGACGTGCAGGAAGCACTGGCGATCGCCACGGGTGGTCGTGAAGCCGGGATCATGTTCGAGGGTGATCGCCGTTTCGACATTCTGGTACGTTTGCCTGAAACGCTGCGTAGCGACCTCGATGCATTGCGGCGCCTGCCTATCTCGCTGCCGGCTCAAGCTGGCTCCGCGACCTCGTTCATCCCGCTGAGCGAAGTGGCCACGTTGGACTTTGCGCCTGGCCCAAATCAGATCAGCCGTGAGAATGGCAAGCGCCGTATTGTAGTCAGCGCCAATGTTACTGGCCGCGATATCGGCAGCTTTGTTCCGGAGGCAGAGCAAGCGATCGCCAAAAACGTCAAAATCCCCGCTGGATACTGGACGACGTGGGGCGGTACCTTTGAACAGCTTCAGTCAGCAACGAACCGCCTGAAAATCGTCGTTCCTTTGGCCTTGTTCCTTGTGTTCACCTTGCTGTTCGTCATGTTCAACAATGTTAAGGATGGCTTGCTGGTCTTTACCGGTATCCCATTTGCCCTAACCGGCGGCATTATTGCGCTGTCGATGCGCGGTATTCCGATGTCGATTTCAGCCGCCGTAGGCTTCATCGCTCTCTCAGGTGTAGCGGTACTTAATGGCTTGGTGATGATCTCCTATATCCGCTCCTTGCGTGAGGAAGGCATGAACGTGGATAAGGCGGTCATTACTGGCGCCCTGACGCGTCTACGACCTGTACTGATGACCGCACTGGTCGCCTCGCTGGGCTTCGTGCCGATGGCGCTGGCAACCGGTACCGGTGCGGAAGTCCAGCGTCCGTTGGCAACCGTGGTCATCGGCGGCATCCTGTCATCAACGGCGTTGACCCTTTTGGTACTGCCACTGCTTTACCGCCTGATGCACCGTAACGACGCTGAGGAAAAGGAGGATGTCGCGGATGACGCACAACCTGCTCACTAAACCTCACTAACCCTGTGTAGAACACGGCCGGCAGATTGTCGGCCGCTTGTCCCGGCTCGTCTTTCAGCGAGCTGGAGGGATTTGTCATACCAACAAATCGTGCAATCGAAGAGGAATGTCCATGAACCCAACCGAATCTGCGGTGCATGCCGAGCTGCAAACAGTCCTGATCTACGGCTCTCTAGTGGTGCTGTTGGCCTTGGGCGGCTTTATCTGGTGGCTGAACTACCGCTACAGGCAACGCAATAAGAAAGCGAGCAAGCCGCATCTGGAGCTGGTCAAACAACCGCCCAACGTTCGCCGCCAGCGTCACCACAAAAAACACAAAAAATGAGGAAAAGAGATGAGTTCCAATCACGCAAACTCGCCCCCTGCCGGAAAGCCGGAAAGCCCACTGTGGATTGCTCTAGTACTAACGACGACATTTCTGATCGCAGAGGTTGTCGGTGGCATCATCACCAACAGCCTGGCGTTGATTTCCGATGCCGCACATATGTTCACCGATTCGGCTGCTTTGGCGGTGTCGCTGGTGGCAATTCGTATCGGTCGCCGCGCCGCCGATAGACTGCGCACTTTTGGCTATTATCGATTTGAAATCCTGGCCGCTGCGTTCAACGCAGTTTTGCTGTTCCTCGTGGCCATGTACATTTTGTACGAGGCCTATCAGCGCATCAATAATCCTCCGCAAATCCAGTCAGGCGCCATGCTCGTAGTGGCTGCCCTTGGACTTGTTATTAATCTCATCAGCATGCGGTTGCTTGCCGGCGACAAGGACAAGAGCCTGAACGTTAAGGGTGCGTATCTGGAGGTCTGGAGCGACATGCTAGGGTCAGTTGGCGTCATCGCCGGCGCCATCATTATTCGCGTCACGGATTGGGCTTGGGTGGACTCAGCCATCGCAGTTCTCATTGGCTTGTGGGTACTTCCACGTACTTGGACTCTGCTCAAGGAAAGTCTGAATGTTTTGCTTGAGGGAGTGCCGGAAGGACTCAACATCCTCGAAGTCGAAACGGCCATAAAGGAAATTGCTTGCGTGGTGAGCGTCCATGAGCTGCATGTCTGGGCAATCAGCAGCGGTAAAGCAAGTCTCACAGCCCACGTGGTCACCGAGTTAGCTTTACCAGGCCAGCAAGTTCTACTTAAGAAGATACGCGAAACTATTGCCGAACAATTCGATATCCATCACTGCACCATACAGCTTGAGATCGAACCTTGTGAGGACGCCGGCGAACATGGCTACGGGACGCGATCCTTGACATCAGGGGGCTCGAAATGATGCCCGACAACACAGGACACGACGAAACGGACATGACCGAGATGCTCAATGAGCTGCGCATCCTGCTGCCTGGTGCCCAGTTGCTAAATGGATTTCTGATCACATTGCCATTCAACTCCGGTTTTCAGAAAATCGTCGAAGTAGAAAAATGGATCTTCATGGCGATATTTTTTTGTTCGCTCTCTAGTCTGATTCTGTTTACCGCGCCGGCAGTACAGCACAGGATACTACGTCCGCTGGAGGACCGGATCGGATTCAAGGACGTAGCGAGTAAACAGATGCTTGCCGGTGCTGTGTTCCTTTCACTGGCGTCGGCCCTATGTGCCTATCTAGTAACTTCCGAAGTACTTGGGCATCCAGTTGGCGGCGCGGTCGCCGCGTTGGTTACTGCATTGATCTTGGGGTTGTGGTGGATCTATCCGTGGTGGCTGCGCCGCAAGCGACGGCTAAACAAGCCATATAAGCCGTGCATTAGAGACTTATTGAGGGACTGAGCTTTCGATTACTTCCAACGCTATGCGGGAGAGTGAAATGGACAATACAAAAGGCAGCGCGGTAGCTATTGCGGGGTTGACCAAGGATGATTTCTGGGAGAAAGCCTTGAGGATTTCGGAGCAGCGGCTTTCGGTTCTTGCTTCAAATATTGCGAACGCCGATACGCCGAACTACAAGGCTCGTGATATCGACTTTCGCGCATCATTGCAACAGGCGCTGGCGGCAAATTCGGCGACGAACGTCAAGGTTCAGGTATCCGGCTCGCAGTCGAAGGAGTCTCCATTCATTGCCACGCTGATGTATCGCATTCCCGCTCAGGCAGCTATCGATGGCAACACTGTCGAAATGGATACCGAGCGCTCCGCGTTTGCGGATCAGGCGATACGCCATGAGTTTTTATTGCAAAAAGCGCTGGATGAATACAAAGAAATTGGTGCCTTGTTCAAGAATATGGTCGGGTAAATTCCGGCCGAAGGAGACTTTTATGAAACTCAGTTTTACGCTTTGCTCATTGGTCGTGTTAATTGCTGTAATGGGCTGCAGCACAAGGCAGCCGGATGACTTGGGTATTAAAACGGGCACGATTACACATGTCTATCCGGCAGGTTTCGAACCTGTAGAGCTAGCGGAATGTCGCGTGCCATTTACCCCGGAACAGATCGCTACCGGACGCTATGTACAAGTTCAGTTCACAAGCTACAAACTACATCGCTCAATTCATGTCTTCGTGCCGTCCGGCAGGGATTTCAATAACGGGGACAAGGTCGTAGTGAGTGACCCCTATTGCATTGGCTCGCACAAGCCAGAGATCACGGGCCTTGCTCCCAAGTAGCTTGAACCTAGACACATTTTAACTATGCGATTTTCATGTCTGATTTTTTAAAGTCGAAAACTGAGCGTTACTCGCTTATCGTCATCTATACGCTTTGTTCTTTGTGGATGCTCGATATCCGCAGTTTGATACCGCCAGACGAAGGACGTTATGCGGAAATGGCCAGGGAGATGTTCGTGACGGGCGATTGGGTTACTACGCGCCTGAACGGGATCAAATACTTCGAAAAGCCGCCGCTGCATATATGGATGAGCGCGACAGCCTACACGATATTTGGTGTCGGTGAATGGCAAGCCCGTTTGTGGAATGGACTCAGCGGAATCATCAGCGTTTTGCTAGTTGGCTATACAGGCCGCAAGGTGTTTGGTGGGCAGGTCGGTTACTATGCGTCCGCGATATTGGCATCAATGATTTTCTGGACTGGGGCCTCGCAGTTTAACACCCTTGATATTGGTGTCGCTGCAACGATGTCTATCTCCTTGTGTGCACTGCTACTTGCACAGCTCGATAGCGCAACTATCCGAGAGGGTCGCAACTGGATGCTCGTATGTTGGGCAGGAGTTGCTTTATCCGTTCTGGCGAAAGGGCTCATCGGTATGGTGTTGCCGGGCGCTGTCTTGGTGCTCTATGTCTTGGGATCAAGCGATCGTGGGATCTTGCGCAGATTGCATCTGGTTTCTGGCGGGGTATTGTTTCTGGTGGTGACACTGCCATGGTTTATCCTCGTGGCGATCAAGAATCCAGAGCAGCCATATTTTTTCTTCGTGAATGAACACTGGAACCGATTTTTCCTAAAGGATCATCATCGGGAAGGGGCATGGTACTACTTTCTAGTGTTGATGGTCCCGGCTACCATGCCATGGCTTCCGCTACTGCCGTCCAGTTTAATCCGCGCACGAGAGAAATCCCCCGGTCAGTTCCAGCCGACGATCCTGCTTTTGGTCTGGACTATCTTCATTTTGTTTTTCTTTAGCTACTCAAAATCTAAACTACCTGGGTATATATTGCCGGTGTTACCTGCGCTGGCAATGCTGGCCGCAGTCCACCTCGAAAATGCCTCCCTGAAGATTTTTCGCTTGCCGACGATTTTCCTTGCGGTCTGGGGTGTGATTGGAATGACCGGCCTCACAATGACCGGAAAACTTGACCTCTCGCCACGCGACACAAACCTGCTTCATTCGTCAATACCGTTGCTGGTCATAGCTTTTTCGGTATGCATTATTGGTGCAGTTGGAGGCTGGTATGCAATCAAGCGAGAGCGACGCAGTGTCATGGTGCTGTTTGTCGCAGTCGCATCATGGATATTCACCCAGCTTATCTTAACTGCCTATGAGCCATTTGGCCGTCATCAATCAGGCATAGATGTAGCCAAGGTGATTAAGCCGGAGCTGACCTCCACAACGCCCGTATATTCCGTAGGAACCTATGAACAATCGATGACCTTCTATCTGGAACATACGGTCATACCTGTTAACTATACGGATGAATTGTCCTTCGGCTTGAAGCAAGAGCCAGAGCGCGGCATTCCAGATCTCAAAATTTTCTATAAACGATGGCGCCAAAACGCCGCACTTGGTCAACCACAGTTTGCGATTGTACGGTTTGATCTTTACGACGAGCTCTCGATGCAAGGCCTACCCATGATTGTCAGAGCCAGTAACGACCGCATTGTCGTGATCTCGGGCACGAGCAACCCAATTTTTAATCATCAAATTTTGGAACAGTAATGAAAAAAATCCTCATTCTTGGTGTAAATGGTTTTATCGGTCACCACCTATCCAAACGCATCCTGCAAACCACCGATTGGCATGTGTACGGCATGGACATGAACAGCGACCGTATCACCGACCTGCTGGACAACAAGTCTTATAAGTCGCGTATGCACTTCTTCGAAGGGGACATTACCATCAACAAGGAGTGGGTAGAGTACCACGTCAAAAAATGCGACGTGATCCTGCCGCTGGTCGCCATCGCGACCCCATCGACCTACGTCAAAGCGCCGCTGCGCGTGTTCGAACTGGACTTCGAGGCCAACCTGCCGATCGTGCGTTCGGCCGCCAAGTACGGTAAGCATCTGATATTCCCATCGACCTCGGAAGTGTACGGCATGTGCCACGACGAAGAGTTCGATCCGGAGAACTCCGAACTGATCTGTGGGCCGATCAACAAGCCGCGCTGGATCTACTCCAACGCCAAGCAGCTGATGGACCGCGTGATCTGGGGCTACGGCATGGAAGGCCTGAACTTCACGCTATTCCGTCCGTTCAACTGGATCGGCGCCGGACTGGATTCGATCCACACCCCGAAAGAAGGTTCGTCGCGCGTGGTGACGCAGTTCTTCGGCCACATCGTACGTGGCGAGAACATCTCACTGGTCGACGGCGGCGGGCAGAAACGCGCGTTCACCGACATTGACGACGGCATCGACGCACTGATGAAAATTATAGCCAACAAGGACGGCGCCGCCACTGGCAAAATCTATAATATCGGCAATCCAGCTAACAACTACTCGATCCGCGAGCTTGCCGGCATGATGCTGGAACTGGCCGATAAATATGCTGAATACGCCGACGCCGCCAAGCATGTAAAGATCGTCGAGACCACTTCCAGCGCCTACTACGGCACTGGCTACCAGGACGTACAGAATCGGGTACCGAAGATTACCAATACTTGCGAAGAGCTTGATTGGAAGCCAACCACCACGATGGCCGACTCGCTGAAGAAGATATTCGACGCCTACCGCGGTCAAGTCGCGCAAGCGCGAGCACTGATGGACTGATGATGAATCGCGATCTGTCATATCCGGAGATTTCAATTGTCATTCCGGTCTATAACGAAGAGGATGGCCTCGCTGCATTGTTTGAACGGTTGTATCCAGCGCTTGATAATTTACATACTGCATACGAAATAGTCTTCGTCAACGATGGTAGCCACGATCGTTCAGTGTCTATTCTGGCTGAGCAGTTCCGTCAACGCCCAGACGTCACCCGTGTGGTGCTCTTCAACGGCAACTACGGCCAGCACATGGCGATCTTGGCCGGTTTCGAGGCATCGCGCGGCGAGATGATGATAACACTCGACGCCGACCTACAGAATCCACCCGAGGAAATCGGCAACCTGCTGTCTAAGATGCGCGAAGGTTATGACTACGTCGGCTCGATCCGCCGCAAGCGCCAAGATTCGGTCTGGCGGACCTACGCATCCAAGCTGATGAACCACCTTCGCGAAAAGATAACCAACATAAAAATCACTGACCAAGGCAATATGTTGCGTGCTTATGGGCGCAATATAGTAGACCTGATCAATCAGTGCGGGGAAGTCAACACTTTCGTGCCAGCGCTGGCTTATCGCTTCGCACGCAATCCGACGGAGATTATGGTCCAACATGAAGAGCGAGCGGCAGGTGAGTCGAAATACTCGTTGTATAGCCTCATTCGCCTCAATTTTGATCTTGTCACAGGTTTTTCGCTCGTTCCTCTCCAGCTCTATTCCATGCTGGGCATGCTGATGTCATTGGCCTCTGGACTCTTGGTATTGATACTAGTATTGCGGCGTCTGTTCTGGGGAGCTGAAGCTGAGGGCTTGTTCACGCTATTTGCCATTTCCTTCTTCTTCATGGGCGTAATTCTGTTTGGAATCGGCTTATTGGGCGAGTACGTTGGTCGTGTCTTCCAGCAAGTGCGTGCCCGTCCACGCTATGTGGTACAGACCGTTCTCAGTAAAGAATCGTCTGCACCTGATGAGGTGAGAACAATCATGGAATAAGTACTTTAGACTCACATTTTCGATAAGGGCGAAGGCGAAAATGTCCCGCCAAAATGCGATCCCCCACAATGCCACATTTATTTAGCGATGATTTCCACCGAGGTCTCGACACGTATCGGTAAAACGGGACGTCTTCATGCAGAACTTTCAAAAATCTGAGTTTAGAAAATTCTACTTTTAAACGCGATCATTTGCTGGGGGGATTACCCTCTAATATGTGAACGCTGATCGGATGATTAGCTTAGTGACAAATCACCCGTTGGCCGCTTTCCTGACTGATGTGACGGCTGCAACGATACTGGGCAAAATGCGTGCTACGTACTCGGCCAGCGGAAAATCAAATGTACCGCGCAAGTTGATGCCTTCGGTATTTGTCGGCGCAATTCGGCGCAGATCATCTGGCAGCAACTTTTCCCCGGTAACCGATTCGATTCTTTCCACGGCCGCCTGCATGTGCATTGTGTTCCACGCCATTAATGCGTTGGTCAGCAATGACAAGCTGGACGATACAGCAGCCATGGATTCCTGACGTTTGGCCAGCTCGGTTGGTACTTTACCGGTGTGCACCGCGCGGTAAAGTACATGAACAGCCTCGCCACGGTTAAGGGCATGGCGCAACTCCCGTCGGAAAACCGGATTGGTAAAATAGTCGATCAGAAACAGTGAGCGAAGCAACCGACCTAGCTGTACGCCACCGTCGTAGACATCCTGTCCGCGCGCCGCGGCGCCAAAACGCTGCAATGCTTGCACCGCCGTGCAACGTCCGGTATGTATTGACGCGGCGACGCGCAGTAATTCGTCATAGACCGACTCGATTTTTTCCATATCAATATCGCCCACAGTGGCGAAAGTCACTTCCTCAGGCACCATATGCCCGATGGGGACATGCAGATGGCGATCACGCATGTGCTCCAGGACCGGGCAAAGATCGAATCTCAGCAGTTTTGCAGCAGCGATTGCAAAGTCGGTATAGCCGTGAGTATCAACCGCGAGTTGCGCCACGTCTTGGGTCGCGCTCTGGCGGACAGCACCTTCAATCGCCGCGCCTGCCTGGCGCTCTTTGAGCAGAATAGGCTGGTCATGGATGATGCCCCAGCCATCTTTCTTATGTGAGTAGATGCCAATCGATGCAGTTCGCCTCCGCGGGTCTGCACGCGCTTGCCAGACGGAGCGAGTAGTCTGCGTTTTCCGCGCCAAACTGGACACCCATTCCACGGCAAACTGGACACCTGGTCCAGCGCAAACTGGACACGTATTCCACGCCAAACTGGACACCCGGTCCAGCGCAAACTGGACACCGATTCC
>NZ_WWCX01000119.1:0-16513 GCF_009857655.1 Duganella vulcania | reverse complement strand
TCCCAGCCGGCGCCGGCCAGGAAGGCCAGCTCGTAGGCCGAGCCGCAGCCGGGTATCAGCGTGGCCAGCGGCGCGCTGGCGGCGGCGAACTCGCGCAGCGCCTGCGGCACGCCGCCCCGGTCCCAGGGCGTGAACTGGCGCTCGAAGCGCTCGTCCCAGAACGCCGGCGACGCCGGGTCGCGCTGTGCGAAGTCGACCATGGTCAGACGAAGTGATGCCAGCGCAGGTACAGCTGGTAGCCGGCCACGCCGACACCGAACGCGCAGGCGAAGTAGATCACCAGGCTCAGCAAACGGTTGGTGCGCTGCTGTTCGTGGATCAGCACCTTGATCAGCTCGCCGTTATCGGACGGCCGCTCACCCTGCTGCTCCAGCGCGCGATGCAGCAGGCGCGGCAGCTGCGGCAGCACGTGGGTGTAGCGCGGCGCTTCCGCCTTCAGGCGCTGCCACATGCCCTGCCAGCCGACCTGCTCGGCCATCCAGTTTTCCAGGTAGGGCTTGGCGGTCTTCCACAGGTCCAGGTCGGGATCGAGCTGGCGGCCCAGGCCTTCGATGTTGAGCAGCGTCTTTTGCAGCAGCACCAGCTGCGGCTGCACCTCGACGTTGAAGCGGCGCGAGGTCTGGAACAGGCGCAGCAGGATCTGGCCGAAGGAGATGTCCTTCAGCGGCCGGTCGAAGATCGGTTCGCAGCAGGCGCGCACGGCGGATTCCAGCTCGTCGACGCGGGTTTCCTTGGGCGCCCAGCCGGACTCGATGTGGGCCTCGGCCACGCGCTTGTAGTCGCGGCGGAAGAAGGCCAGGAAGTTCTGCGACAGGTAGTCCTTGTCGAAGTCGTTGAGCGTGCCGACGATGCCGAAGTCCAGCGCGATGTAGCGGCCGAAGCTTTGCGGATCGACCGACACCAGGATGTTCCCCGGATGCATATCGGCATGGAAGAAGCCGTCGCGGAACACCTGCGTGAAGAAGATCTCGACGCCGTCGCTGGACAGCTTTTTCAGGTCCACGCCGGCCGCTTCCAGGCGGTCGATCTGCGACACCGGGATGCCGTGCATGCGCTCCATGACGATCACGCTGCTGGAGCAGTAATCCCAGTACATCTCCGGCACCAGCAGCAGCTGGGAGTCGGCGAAGTTGCGGCGCAGCTGGCTGGCGTTGGCGGCCTCGCGCATCAGGTCCAGCTCGTCGTGCAGGTATTTGTCGAACTCGGCGACCACTTCCCTCGGCTTGAGGCGCTTGCTGTCGGACCAGATGCGGCCTATCCATTCGGCCGCGATGTGCATCAGCGCGACGTCCTCGTCGATGGACTTCTTCATGCCGGGACGCAGCACCTTGACCGCCACCTGCTTGCCGTCCTTGAGCGTGGCGAAGTGCACCTGCGCGATCGAGGCCGACGCCACTGGCGTGCGCTCGAAGTGGGCGAACAGCTGGTCCGGGTGGGCGCCGAGCGACTTGCGGATCTGCGCGACGGCCAGGTCGGAATCAAACGGCGGCACACGGTCCTGCAGGCGCGACAGTTCCTCGACCAGGTCGCCCGGGATCAGGTCGCGGCGGGTCGACAGCACCTGGCCGAACTTGACGAAGATCGGCCCCAGCTCCTCGAGCGCCATGCGCAGGCGCACGCCGCGCGGCGCGGACAGGTCGCGCCAGAAGAACACGGTGTCGATCAGCTTGGCGATGCGCGGCTTTTTCAGGCCGGAGATGGCGATTTCGTCGAGGCCGTACTGCACCGATACCCGCAGGATCTTCAGCAGGCGTAGGAATTTCAACATCATTTGGATCCCAATTTCTGTTCCAGTTTGGCCAGGCGCTTGGCGGCGCGTTCGACGTCGTCGCGCAGGCGCACCACGTCGGCCGAGAAAGCTTCCACCGTTTGCGGACGGATCAGCACGGGTTTTTCATCGAGCAGGAATTCGGCGACGTTCTCGGCCAGCTTCTGGTGGCCGGTCTTGATCGCCTCGAATACCGACCTGGCGCCGGACACCGCGCGCACGGCGGCGATCGGGCCCACCACTTTTTCCAGGTCGTGCTCGGCTTCCCAGCGCAGCGACTTGCTCAGGTTGGAGATGGCGTTGGCGAATTCGGCGTCGCCCTCGATCTGCACGTAGGAAAAGGCGCGCTCGCGGTTCTGCGCGATCAGCGGCAGGTCGGACAGCTTGACGCGGATGGTCACGCGGGCAGGCTCCTCGGGCGGCGCGGCTTCCAGCATGCCGTCGGCCGTCACGCGCAGGCGCAGCACCACGGCGCCGGTGTCGATCGCGGCGATCTTGCCGGCGTGGCGCAGCAGTTCCTTGCGCGCCCACGGCTCCTGCGCCAGCAGATGATTGATGGCGGCGCTGGCCGGCGCCGCGGCGGAGAAATTCGGTGGTGTCATTCGTTTACCGTGAAAACAAAAACCGCAAAACAAAACCGCCCGAAAATACGGGCGGTCCTGATCTTACCAGCTTGCCGGCAATTTACGGCAATTACGCAAGTTGTTGAATGCCAGCCAGCATCCAGCCGGATGCGCCGGACACCGGCTTGGACAGGTTCCACACCTCGTTGAACGGCTCGGCCAGCGCGTCCGGCGCGGGCTTGATGGTGCCGGTGAACTTGACGCTGGCCAGGTAATCTTGCTCGCTGGTTTCGATGCCCAGCAGCTCGGCGTCGATGGTGACGACGTCGGTGTAATCTTTTTGCGCGCCGCGCTCGCTGATCTGCATTTTCAGCTCGGCAAACACCTCGGGGGTGGTGAATTCGCGGATGTCGGCCGAATCGCCCTTGTCCCACGCCGCTTGCAGGCGGATGAAATTACTCTTGGCCACGCGCAGGAAGGACGGCGCATCGAAGTCGGCCGGCACGCCCCACGGCGTGTGGGCGACCGGCGCGGCGGCCTGCTGCACCGGCTCAGGCTGCAAGCGCGAGCCGATGTCCGGCGTGCGGCTTGGCTGCATCTGGTACACATTGTTGCCACCGCCGTTGCCGCCAAACGCGGCCGGCGCCGGCTGGGCGCGGCCACGGACCAGGCGGACGATGAGGAACACCACGCCGCCCACCAGCGCCAGCATGATCAGCGTGCCAAACAGGCTGCCGATGGCGCCGCCCAGGCCGAAGTGCGAGAACAAGGCGCCGATGCCCAGGCCCAGCAATGCGCCGCCCAGGATACCCTTCCACGGGCTGGCCGGCTTCGGCGGCACCGCAGCCGGCGGAGCGGCTGGTGCCGGTGCGGGAGCGGCCTGGCGCGGCGCCTGCTGCGGCGCGGTGGCCGGCGGCATGCGGCTGACGTTTTGCGACTGGCGTCCGATCGAACGGCCGCCGCCCATTGGACGGGCGGTCGCCTCGGCCAGCATCGACATTGCGGACACGGCCAGCACGGCGCCGATCAGGATTTTCTTGATGTACATGCTATTCCTATGATTACAGTTTGATACCGGTGTGCAGGGCGGCCACACCCGCCGTCAGGTTGTAATACGTGACGCGTTCCAGTCCCGCCTCTTCCATCATGGTCTTCAGCGTTTCCTGGTCCGGGTGCATGCGGATCGATTCGGCCAGGTAGCGATAGCTCTCGGCATCGCCGGCGATCTTCTGGCCCATCCATGGCAGCACCTTGAACGAGTAGATGTCGTACGGCTTCTGCAGCGGCTCGGCCACCTTGGAGAATTCCAGCACCAGCAGCTTGCCGCCCGGCTTGAGCACGCGGCGCATTTCCGCCAGCGCCTGGTCCTTGTGGGTCATGTTGCGCAGGCCGAAGGCGACGCTGACGCGGTCGAAATAATTGTCCGGGAACGGCAGCTTCTCGGCGTCGCACAACAAGGTGGGGGTCATCAGGCCGCGATTCAAGAGGCGGTCGCGGCCAACGCGCAGCATCGATTCGTTGATGTCGGTGAGCCAGACTTCGCCGGTCGGACCGGCTTGCTTGGCGAACACCTTGGCCAGGTCGCCGGTGCCGCCGGCGATGTCCAGGCACTTGAAACCGGGACGCACGCCGGCATTGGCGATGGTGAACATCTTCCAGATGCGGTGCAGGCCGGCCGACATGACGTCGTTCATGATGTCGTACTTGGCGGCGACAGAATGGAAAACCTTGGCGACTTCGCGGACCTTCTGGTCTTCCGCGACGGTTTTGTAACCGAAGTGAGTGGTATTGGTCATGATAGGCAGGCCTGTTAGTTTGCCTGCATTATACAAGACGCTACTGCGCCGGCAGGTGCCGCCACGCCAGTCCCAGCGCAGCACGCTTGGGAAAACCCTTCCACAGGCCCGGATCGGGCTTGATGGTGCCGTCCGCGCCCAGCGGCGGCAGGTCCAGGTAGGGCTGGAACGGCTGCTGCTTGAGGTGGATGCCGAGGAAGGCCGTGACGAAATGCTGGTTGATGTTGTTGATGCGGCGGCTGTCCCACACCGGCTCGGCATAGGACATGAAGTCGTCGAAATTGGCCAGCATGGCCGGCGAAGGCGGGTTCGGCGCCGAATTGTGGCGGCCGCCCTGGTAGGTCAGCAGGTAGCGGTCGGCGTGGACGGCGCCCTCGAACAGGCGCAGCACGCCGTCCTGGTAGCCGGCCACGTCGTCCTGGTCGCCGCTGACGAACAGCGTCGGCGTGCGCACGCCGGCCAGCCCGGCCGGCTCCCACACCTTGTGCGCGCCGCCCCACGGCGCGAACGCCACCACCGCCTTGATGCGCGGATCGCGCCGTGCCTCGTATTGCGCGTTGCCCTGCTGGTTGACGGCCAGCTTGCCGCCGGGGACGAACGCCACCGCCACCGGGCTGACGCCGGCGCCGACCGTGTTGAGCGCGCCGTAGCCGCCCATCGAGTAGCCGATCAGGGCGGTGTTGTCGGCGTCGACCAGGCCGGACAGGAAGTTGCCGCTGCCAGGCTGGCTCCACGCGGCCACGGTTTGCAGCACGAACAGGTCGTCCTGCGCGCGGTTCAGCAGCGTGCTGGCGAAGCCGGCCTTGTCGGCGCGGGTCGATTCAGGATGGTCGATCGCCACCACGATGTAGCCTTTGGAGGCGAGGTTCTCGGTCAGGTAGCTCATCTGCAGGCGCGAGCCGGGATAGCCGTGCGAGACGATCACCAGCGGATAGCCGCCGGCCGGCGCGGTGGCGGCCGGGGCCTGCGGTGCGGCGTCGCGCGCGGCGCGGCCGTTGAAGGTGAACGGGGTGTTGGGGCGGGCCGGATCGTTCGGGCCGGAGCCGAGCACATCGGTATAAACCGTATGTTCTTTTTGGCCGGGCTGCAGCTGGGCCGGGTACCAGACTTCCAGCGTCAGCTTGCGGCTGTAGCGCGGATTGGGAGTGGTGTCGCTGTAGCGCAGGATGTCGAGCTGGTCCGCGTGCTCGGCCGTCAGCGTGCGCACGCCGACCGGCAAGGGGCCGCGTGCGGCGAGCTCCGGCGCATCTGGCCGCGCATCACCGAAGTATTCCTGGGCGCCCACAGGCGCGGCGATCAAGGCCAGCGCCAGCATCAATCCTTTGCAAACATCCCTCATGCCAACTCCCATCAAGCGAAACCGCCAACTATCGCACGGCGCTGTGACAGCTTGATGAAATCCGTTTGATTTAGCCGAAGCCGCAACCAACTGGACGGGCTAATCTGGCTGGAGCCATTGGAGGTTCCACCATGCCACCCACCATCTATCTCGATACGTCCGTCATTCTGCACTTGACCGATCCGCCAAGCCCGAATCCGGTCACCCGTGCCTGCCAGCAGTTGACGCAGCTCTGGTGGCATACGCGCCGCGTGCCGGGCATGACTTATGTCTCCGATCAGGTCGCTGATGAATTGGAACAAGGCGATCAGCTACGGCTAGCAATGCGCTTAAAAACAATTGCGCCTCTGATCCGCCTGCGCGACAGCGCCCAGATTAAGAGCCTCGCTGAACTTCTGATTTTGGGCGGTGGTCTAAAGGCTGTGGCGGGCGGCCCCTCTCAGCACATCGCTTACGCCGCGCACAACCGCAATGATATTTTACTTACCTGGAATTGCCAGGACATTGCTAACGCGACCAAGCTGCCGCTGCTTCGCTTTCTGATGGTGCCGAACGACTTGATCCTGCCAGAACTTGTAACACCTTTTGAGCTAATGGAGAACAGTCATGAAAATTTATGGCAAGGAGATCCCGGCCGATTTGGAATTTCCTGAACTGGATAAGCAAACCAAATCGGAAATAGACGAGCTACATGCGCAAATGCTGCGCGATGAGCAAAGACGGGCGGAATTCAGGGAGCGCCACAAGGACTGGTGCAGCCAGTCCTTGACATCGGAAGAAGTGTGGCAGCATATGCATCCGGGTGCCGGGCCACGGCCCGCACCCAGTGTGAACGTGGATGCACTTAGAAAGTTCTCGCCGCGCCTACGCGCCATCTTTGCCTACATCTATCGCGAAGAGATCACTTACTGACTCAATGCTTGTGGCCACAGCCCTTGTGGTTCTGTCCACCGGGGCCGGTCAGCGTGACGCCGGTTTCGCGGCCGCTGTCGCCTTCGAAGCCCGATGCGTGCAGGCGATCCATGTAGTTGGCCCACAAGGCGTCTTTCTCGTTGCCCAGCTTGTACAGGTAGTCCCAGGTGTACAAGCCGGTGTTGTGGCCGTCGGTGAAGGTCGGCTGCACCGCGTAGTTGCCCACCGGGTCCATCGCCGCGATGCCCACTTCGCGCTTGCCCACTTGCAGCACCTCCTGCCCTTCCCCGTGCCCCTTCACCTCGGCCGACGGCGAATAAACGCGCAGCAGCTCGAACGGAATCGAGAACGAGGCGCCATCGTCAAATTCGATATCCAGCATTTTGGATTTGTTGTGAACGGTCAGGCCGGTCGGTTGCTTGCTCATGATTTATGCTTTCAAACGTTCGATGATCGCCGCGTGCAGGGCCGGCAGCAGCGCGCGGCGCGCGGCCAGCACCTCCGGCGCCGACGCGCGCTGCGCAACAGCCCAGGTCGGGTTCGGGAAGTGCGCGTCGTCCACGTAGCGCGGGATCACATGCCAGTGCACGTGCGGCGTCATGTTGCCAAAGCTGGCCAGGTTGATCTTTTCCGGCGCCATCACCGCGCGCTGTGCGGACTCGACCGCCCACACCACTTCCATCACGCGACTGCGTTCGGCCGGCGACAGGTCGGTCATTTCCTTGACGTGGGCGTTCCACACCACCCGCGTGAAGCCGGGATACTCGGCCTCGTCCACGGCGACCACCGACAGCTGATTATCGCCCCAGACCAACGCCGCGCCCGGCGCCGCCAGCAGCTTGCACAGGTCGCAGGCCATTACACCAGCACCCGCTCGATGCCGCCGTCGTTGGCGCGCTTGACGTAATCGGCCATCCAGTTCTCGCCCAGCAGATGCTTGGCGATCTCGACCACGATGTAGTCGGCTGTCGTGCCCGCATCCTCGCTGTAGCGCGACACGCCGCCCAGGCAGGCCGGGCAGCTGGTCAGGATCTTCACCTCGCCCTCGAAGCCGTCGGCGCGCAGCTTGTCCGCGCCCTTGATGACTTCCTCTTCCTTGCGGAAGCGCACCTGCGTCGAGATGTCGGGACGCGCGATCATCAGCGTGCCCGAATCGCCGCAGCAGCGGTCGTTCTTCTCGATCTTGACGTTGTCGTGCGTCTGGATCAGCGAGTTGACGGTCTTGGTCGCCTCCTGCATCTTCATCGGCGTGTGGCAAGGCTCGTGGTACATATAGCGCGTGCCGGTCACGCCTTCCAGCTTGACCTGCTTCTCCATCAGGTACTCATGGATGTCCATGATGCGGCAGCCCGGGAAGATCTTGTCGAACTCGTAGGTCGCCAGCTGGTCGTAGCAGGTGCCGCACGAGACCAGCACGGTCTTGATGTCCAGATAGTTGAGCGTATTCGCCATGCGGTGGAACAGCACGCGGTTATCGGTCATCATCTTCTCGGCCTTGTCGTACTCGCCCGAGCCGCGCTGCGGATAACCGCAGCACAGGTAGCCCGGCGGCAGCACGGTCTGCACGCCCACTTCCCACAGCATGGCCTGCGTGGCCAGGCCCACCTGCGAGAACAGGCGCTCCGAGCCGCAGCCCGGGAAGTAGAACACCGCTTCCGTGTCGGCATTGGTGGCCTTGGGATTGCGGATGATCGGGATGACCTTGTCGTCCTCGATGTCCAGCAAGGCGCGCGCGGTCTTTTTCGGCAGGCCGCCCGGCATCTTCTTGTTGATGAAGTGGATCACCTGCTCACGCACCTTGGGCTTGCCCACGGTCGGCGGCGGCGCCTTGGTCTGCTTCTTGGCGAATTTCTTCAGCAAGTCGTTGCCCAGGCGCTGGGCCTTGTAGCCGATGCCCACCATCGCCGCGCGGGTGGCGTTGATGGTGGCCGGATCGGTGGCGTTGAGGAAGAACATCGCTGCCGACTTGCCGGGATTGAAGCTCTTCTTGTCCATCTTGCGCAGCAGGTTGCGCATGTTCATCGACACGTCGCCGAAGTCGATGTTGACCGGACATGGGGTCACGCATTTATGGCAGACCGTGCAGTGGTCGGCCACGTCCTCGAATTCTTCCCAGTGCTTGATCGAGATGCCGCGGCGGGTCTGCTCTTCGTACAGGAAGGCTTCGATCAGCGACGAGGTCGCGAGGATCTTGTCGCGCGGCGAGTACAGCAGGTTGGCGCGCGGGACATGCGTAGAACAGACAGGCTTGCACTTGCCGCAGCGCAGGCAGTCCTTGACGCTGTTGGCGATCTCGCCGATATCGCTTTGCTGCATGATCAGCGATTCGTGGCCCATCAGGCCGAACGACGGCGTGTAGGCGTTGGACAAATCGGCTTCCATGCCGGCCAGGTTCAGCAGCTTGCCCTTGTTGAAGCGGCCTTCCGGGTCGACGCGCATCTTGTAGTCGCGGAACGGGCCGATCTCTTCTTCGGTCAGGAACTCCAGCTTGGTGATGCCGATGCCGTGCTCGCCCGAGATCACGCCGTTGAGCGAACGGGCCAGCGTCATGATGCGCGCGACGGCCTGGTGCGCCAGTTGCAGCATCTCGTAGTGGTCCGAGTTCACTGGCAGGTTGGTGTGGACGTTGCCGTCGCCGGCGTGCATGTGCAGCGCCACGAACACGCGGCCGCGCAGCACGCGCTTGTGGATGGCGGTCGCTTCGTCCAGGATCAGCTTGTAGGCGGCGCCGTTGAAGATCTGGCGCAGCTGCGCGCGGATTTCCTGCTTCCACGTGATGCGGATAGTGCGGTCCTGCACCACGTCGAACAAGGTGGCGTCCGGCTGGGTCTTCAGGCGTTCCTCGAACACCGGCAGCAGGCGCTCCAGGCCCAGCTCGGCCAGTTGCGCGCTGACGGCGGTCAGCGGCTTGTCCAGCTCGGACAGCAGGAAGGTCCAGCGCGCCTTCACTTGCGTCAGCAGCGCTTGCGCTTGCTGCTCACGGTCGCCCAGCATTTCGGCGTCGCCCACGGCGTCGTCGGCGTCGTCGCTCTTGCCGATCGGCAGATTGCCGGCGGCGAAGAACTGCTGCAGCTCATCGGCCAGCTGCAGCTTGTTCTTGATCGACAGTTCGATGTTGATGCGCTCGATGCCGTCGGTGTACTCGCCCATGCGGTTCAATGGGATGACCACGTCTTCGTTGATCTTGAAGGCGTTGGTGTGCTTGGCGATGGCGGCGGTGCGGGCGCGGTCCAGCCAGAATTTCTTGCGCGCTTCCGGGCTGACGGCCACGAAGCCTTCGCCCACGCGGGTGTTGGCGATGCGGACCACTTCGGAGGCGGCCATGGCGACCGCGTTTTCATCGTCGCCGACGATGTCGCCGAACAGCGCCATCTTCGGCAGCACGCCGCGCTTGGACTTGGTGGCGTAGCCGACCGCGCGCAGGTAGCGCTCGTCCAGATGCTCCAGGCCAGCCAGGCGCAGCGTGCTGAACTGCTCGCCCTTGGCCGGCAGGCCGTCCAGGTAATCCTTGATTTCAACGATCGATGGAATCGCGTCGCGCGCCTGGCCGAAGAACTCCAGGCAGACGGTGCGGGCGAACTTCGGCATCTTGTGCAGGATCCAGCGGCCCGAGGTGATCAGGCCGTCGCAGCCCTCTTTCTGGATGCCCGGCAGGCCGGCCAGGAATTTGTCGGTCACGTCCTTGCCCAGGCCTTCCTTGCGGAACTTGCGGCCTTCGATTTCCAGCAGCTCGGTCTTGAACGGCTCGCCCTTGGCTTCGCCGCGCGCGCTCGGATGGGTCCACTCCAGCTTGAAGCGGGCCAGCGGCGTGTCGTGGATCTTCGACAGGTTGTGGTCGAGGCGCGTGACTTCCAGCCAGTCGCCGTTCGGGTCGACCATGCGCCACGAGGCCAGGTTGTCCAGCGCCGTGCCCCACAGCACGGCCTTCTTGCCGCCCGCGTTCATCGCGATATTGCCGCCGATGCAGGAGGCGTGGGCCGAGGTCGGATCAACCGCGAACACGAAGCCGGCCTTCTCGGCCGCTTCCGACACCTTGTTGGTGATGACGCCGGCGCCGGTGTAGATGGTTGCGTATTCGCGGTCCAGGCCGGGCAGCACCTTCATTTCCACCGCGCCCATGTTGAGCAGCTTCTCGGTGTTGATCACGGCCGACATCGGCGTCAGCGGGATCGCGCCGCCGGTGTAGCCGGTGCCGCCGCCGCGCGGGATGATGGTCAGCCCCAGCTCGATACAGCCTTTGACCAGGCCGGCCATTTCTTCCTCGGTGTTCGGGGTCAGCACCACGAACGGATACTCGACGCGCCAGTCGGTGGCGTCGGTCACGTGCGAGATGCGCTTCATGCCGTCGAAGCAGATGTTGTGCTTGTCGGTGTAGCGGCCCAGCACCTTGTAGGTGCGCTTGCGCAGATCGTAGACCTGCTTGAATTCCTCGCCGAAGTCGGCCACCGCCTTGCCGGCCGCGCGCAGCAGCTTGGCGACGTTGAGGCTGCGTTCGCGCGCGGCGTCGTCGCCGGTGTCGTCCACCGTCAGGCGGCGCTTGTCCACCTCGGCCAGGCGGTGATGCAGCGCGTCGATCAGTTCCTGGCGGCGCTTCGGGTTGTCCAGCATGTCGTCCTGCAGGTAGGGATTGCGGCGGACGGCCCAGATATCGCCCAGCACCTCGTACAGCATGCGCGCCGAACGGCCGGTCTGGCGGGCGCCGCGCAGGGCATCCAGCAAGCTCCACGACTCCTCGCCCAGCAGCCGGATGACGATCTCGCGATCGGAAAACGACGTGTAGTTGTAAGGAATTTCACGAAGGCGCGTGGCCTCGGGACCGTGGGGCGTTTCCGCCAGCAAAGCTTGGATTTGTGCAGGGGCATTCATTGTGAAATTGGACATGTAGACTGAACCCGGGAGGGTCATTCTATCGTATTGCGGCGCACCACGCCGGAACAGCCTTAGGCGGCCGAGGGACTATCGGGTTGTCAACAACCCACCAAAAATTTGCAAATTCCGGCTTTTCTTGGCAATAACGGATAAACAGCCCTTACAAAACTGAACGAAATTCATCCTCTGGCGCGTATGGCAATATGATAGCTTGCACCAAATTAGCCGAGCAATTGGCCGATCCGGTGCCAAACCCCGTCCGGCACGTACAACAGCAGCGAGGTCATGGTCAGGTAGCGCAGCAGTTTTCCGACCGCCATGTAGGCGATGCTGGGCCAGAAAGGCAGCTTCAGCCAGCCGCCCAGGGTGCACAGCGGATCGCCGATGCCGGGCAGCCAGGCCAGCAGCATGGTCTTGGCGCCGTAGCGCTCCAGCCAGTGGAACCAGCGGCTCTTGCGCTCCTTGGCGAAGGATTGCTTGGCCTGGTAGCCCATCCAGTAATCGATGGCGCCGCCCAGCGTGTTGCCGATGGTGGCGACGGCGATCACGCTCCAGAACATGGCCGGATTGGCCTTGACGACGGCAAACACCGCCGGTTCCGAGCCCAGCGGCACCAGCGTGGCCGAGACCAGGCTGATGATAAAGACCGAAGTCAGGCCCACTTCCGGCGCCGCCAACAGGTGCAGCAGCCAGGTGATTGCAGATTCGATCATCGGTTTCTTTGAGCGGAAGGAAAGGTGTCCATTATAATGAGTCGCACACCGCACGATTGAACAGTCCGGTCGCCCGCCCATCCGCGCGCGGCCCGCGCCCCTGCTTCACCCGGTCACACGCCGGATAGTTAGCACTGAACGAGCAACGCCCATCCCGGAATCACTATGTTTGCAGACCATGACTATCGACTATCTGAAGAAAATCCTGACCGCGCGCGTCTACGACGTCGCTACTGAAACCCCGCTGGAACTCGCGCCGACCCTGTCGCAGCGCTTCGAGAACCGAATTTACTTCAAGCGCGAGGACATGCAGAGCGTGTTCAGCTTCAAGATTCGCGGCGCCTACAACAAGATGGCCCACCTGAGCGAGGCCCAGCGCAAGCGCGGCGTGATCTGCGCTTCGGCCGGCAACCACGCCCAGGGCGTGGCGCTGTCGGCAGCGCGCATGGGCTGCCGCGCGGTCATCGTGATGCCGACCACCACGCCGCAGGTGAAGGTGGAGGCGGTCAAGGCGCGCGGCGGCGCCGATGTCGAGGTGGTACTGCACGGCGAGTCCTATACCGATGCCTACAACCACGCGCTGCTGCTGGAGCAGGAACAGAAACTGACCTTCGTCCACCCGTTCGACGATCCCGATGTGATCGCCGGCCAGGGCACCATCGGCATGGAGATCCTGCGCCAGCACTCCGGCCCCATCCACGCGATCTTCGTGCCGATCGGCGGCGGCGGCCTGATCTCCGGCATCGCCGCCTATGTCAAGCAGATCCGCCCTGACATCAAGATCATCGGCGTGCAGAGCCTGGACTCCGACGCCATGGCGCGCAGCGTCAAGGCCGGCGAGCGCGTGACGCTGTCGGACGTGGGCCTGTTCGCCGACGGCACGGCGGTGCGCCTGGCCGGCGAGGAAACGTTCCGCCTAGTGCAGCAGTATGTGGACGACATCATCCTGGTCGACACCGACGCCATCAGCGCGGCCATCAAGGACGTGTTCAGCGACACCCGCTCGATCCTGGAGCCGTCCGGCGCGCTGGCCATCGCCGGCGCCAAGGCCTATGTCGAGCGCGCCGCGCTGACCAAGGACCCGGTCCGGAACGAGACGCTGGTCACCATCGCCAGCGGCGCCAACATGAACTTCGACCGCCTGCGCTTCGTGGCCGAACGCGCCGAGCTGGGCGAGGCGCGCGAGGCGGTGTTCGCCGTCACGCTGCCGGAACAGCGCGGCAGCTTCAAGCGCTTCTGCGCGCTGGTCGGCCCGCGCAACGTCACCGAGTTCAACTACCGCATCAGCGACAAGGACGAGGCCCATGTGTTCTGCGGCGTGCAGATCGCCGACCGCGGCGAGTCGGGCGCGCTGGCGCGCACCTTCGAGCAGCACGACTTCAAGACGCTGGACCTGACCCACGACGAGCTGGCCAAGGCCCACATCCGCCACCTGGTGGGCGGCAAGAGCGCGCTGGCCAAGGACGAGTTGCTGTATCGTTTCGAATTCCCCGAGCGCCCGGGCGCGCTGATGCGCTTCCTCAATTCGATGGCGCCGAACTGGAACATCTCGCTATGCCACTACCGCAGCCAGGGCGGCGACGTCGGCCGCATCCTGATCGGCCTGCAGGTGCCGCCGGAGGAAATGGACCAGTTCGCGCAATTCCTCACCACGCTGGGCTACCGCTACTGGGATGAGAGCGCCAATCCCGTGTACAAGCTGTTCCTGGGCTAAGCGCAGCACGACGGCATGGTTTGCGCTACCATGCCGTCCTTCACCGAATCACACAGACCGCCATGACCAACACCGCCGACTTGTCCCCGCTGGGAAAAACCTCCGCCTACCGCACCGACTACGCGCCGGAGCTGCTGTTCCCGATCCCGCGCCAAGGCAAGCGCGACGAGCTGGGCCTGACCGGCACCCTGCCCTTCTTCGGCGTCGACATCTGGAACGCCTACGAGATCTCGTGGCTGAACACGCGCGGCAAGCCGCAGGTGGCGATCGCCCGCATCACGGTGCCGGCCGATTCGCCCAACATCATCGAATCGAAGTCCTTCAAGCTGTACCTGAACTCCTTCAACCAGACCCGCCTCGACAGCGTGGTCGCGCTCAAGCAGCTGCTGCAGCAGGACTTGTCGAACGGCTTCGGCGCCAGCGTCCACATCTCGCTGACCCAGCCGGAGGAATTCGGCATGGTGGAGATGGGCGAGCTCGACGGCCTGCTGCTGGACCGCCTGGACATCGACGTCGACCACTACAGCCCGGCGCCGGAGCTGCTCAAGGCCGCGCTGGACGAGGAGCCGGTCGAGGAGAAGCTGGTGTCGCACCTGCTCAAGTCGAACTGCCTGGTCACCGGCCAGCCGGACTGGGCCAGCGTGCAGATCCACTACGCCGGCCCGCAGATCGACCAGGAAAGCCTGCTGCGCTACCTGATCGGCTTCCGCGAGCACAACGAGTTCCACGAGCAGTGCGTGGAGCGCATCTTCACCGACATCCTGCGCCAGTGCCAGCCCCAGCAATTGTCGGTGTACGCCCGCTACACGCGGCGCGGCGGGCTCGACATCAACCCCTGGCGCAGCAACTTCAGCAGCGCCCAGAAGCCGTCCAATCTTCGTGGCGCACGACAATAGGTCTGGCACTTTTTCCAATCAAACGGGAAAAATCAGGCGTATGATAGGCGCATGGGGCGCGGTTGCACGCAACAGCGCGCCATTTGGCCACACCGGCCGGAAAACGCGCAAATAATCGGAAATTCGCCCCGGACCCTGGCGAAAAACCGGCGTTTTCCGTGATTCCTACTCAGAAATAGCGATTCCTTTCTTTGCTGCAAATACAGCCCAGCCCGCGCGCCGGCGGGCTGGCATAAACACAACGACCGGCGTGAGCGATTTCATGTTACATGGCGCAGAAACCAGCCTATAATTCTGCTCGCATGCCACCTTTGTGCGTTGCAACATTTTATGTCGCGTTATGAATAACCTTAGCAAAATACTCTCACTGGAAAACGTGCAGCTCGATCTGGAAGTGTCCAGCAAGAAGCGCGCTTTCGAGCAGGCCGGCCTGATCTTCGAAAACAACTGCGGCATCGCCCGCTCCACCGTGTCGGACAACCTGTTCGCGCGCGAGCGCCTGGGTTCGACCGGGCTGGGCCATGGCGTCGCCGTGCCGCACGGCCGCATCAAGGGCATGAAGAGCCTGAAGACGCCGCTGGCCGCCTTCGTGCGCCTGGCCGAGCCGATTCCGTTCGAATCGCCCGACGGCAAGCCGGTCAACCTGCTGTTCTTCCTGCTGATCCCGGACCACGTCACCCAGCAGCACCTGGAGATCCTGTCCGAGATCGCCGAGATGTTCTCCGACGACGCCTTCCGCACCGCGCTGAGCACGGACGCCGATCCGAAATCGGTCCATGCGCGCATCATCAACTGGGTGCCCAGCCTGCAGGCGGCGGGGTGAGATTGTCAGGGTCGCCGGACTATGGGTTAAACTAAGCTTCAGTTCATCCTTATGTAAAGACGACCCATGCTGCAAACTCCGCTGACGATCCAACGCCTCTACGACGACAATCGCGAAAGTTTGCAGCTCGGCTGGTTCGCCGGCTTCCCCGGCGGCGAGCGCCTGATCTCCGGCGACGTGGCCTCGGCCGCCGACCAGGTCGGCCACCTGAACACCATCCACCCGGGCCGCATCCAGGTCTTCGGGCACCAGGAAATCAACTACTACCAGCGTTTGAAATCGCTGACGCGCGCCCACGTCATCGGCGAGCTGATCGCCGGCGGCCCGCCGGCGCTGATCATCGCGCAGGGGCTGGAGACGCCGCCCGACATCCTCGCCATCTGCGACGAGAAAAACATCCCGCTGTTCTCGACGCCGCTGCCGGCCGCGCAGGTGATCGACTTCCTGCGCGTCTACCTGTCCAAGAAGCTGGCCCAGCGCATCATCATGCACGGCGTGTTCATGGACGTACTGGGCGTGGGCGTGCTGATCACCGGCGACTCCGGCCTCGGCAAGAGCGAGCTGGGCCTGGAGCTGATCTCGCGTTCGCACGGCCTGGTGGCCGACGACGCGGTGGAGTTCTCGCGCATCGCGCCGAACATGATCGAGGGCCGCTGCCCGGCGCTGCTGCAGAACCTGCTGGAAGTGCGCGGGCTGGGGCTGCTGGACATCAAGGCCATCTTCGGCGAGACCGCCGTGCGCCGCAAGATGCGGCTGAAGCTGATCGTGCACCTGGTGCGGCGCGGCGCGGCCGACGAGGAAGTGGAGCGCCTGCCGTTCCAGTTCCCGACCGAGGACGTGCTGGGCCTGCCGATCCGCAAGGTGGTGATCCCGGTGGCGGCCGGGCGCAACATCGCGGTACTGCTGGAGGCCGCCGTGCGCAACACCATCCTGCAACTGCGCGGCATCGACACGCTGCAGGAATTCATGGAACGGCAACGACAGGCCATGAGCGGGGACTAAGCAGCCGCCCACACGCTGTCGGCCGGCCCGTGCCGGGCGCGGCGCGCGGCCAGGCGCGCCGCATGGGCGAACAACAGCGCGCAAGCGAGCGCCGTCACATCGACGCCGACGGCGGCCA
>NZ_WWCX01000118.1:0-16527 GCF_009857655.1 Duganella vulcania | reverse complement strand
CACGGCGCCGCGCCGCAACGGCTACCGGCCGAGATCGCCGGCGCGGCGCTGTGCTGGGCATTGCTGCTGCGCCGCCAGCGCGGCCACGCGGCGCCGCTGCTGCCGGTGGATTTGTTCCGCAAGCCGATGTTCGCGCTGTCCGCGCTGACGGCGTTCTGCACCTTCGCCGTGCAGAGCCTGGCCTTCGTGTCGCTGCCTTTCTTCTTCGAGCGCACGCTGGGCCGCTCACCGATCGACACCGGCTTCCTGATCACGCCGTGGCCGGCGCTGGTCGCCGTGATGGGGCCGCTGGGCGGCTGGATGAGCGACCGCTACCCGGCCGGCACGCTGGGCGGCATCGGCCTGGCGGTGCTGAGCGCAGGCATGCTGTTGCTGGTCGCGTTGCCGCCCGACGCCTCGGCGCTCGACATCGGCTGGCGCATGGCCTTGTGCGGCGTGGGCTTCGGCTTCTTCCAGGCGCCCAACATGAAGGCCATCATGGGCAGCGCGCCGCGCGCGCGGGCGGGCAGCGCCAGCGGCATCGTCGCCACCGCCCGCCTGAGCGGCCAGGCCACCGGCGCCGCGCTGGTGGCCTACTGCTTCACGCTGTCCGACGCGCGCGGCACGGTGTACGCGCTGATGGTGGCGGCCGGCTTCGCGGCGGTGGGCGCGGTGGTGAGCTTCTCGCGCCAGCTGCTGAGGAATTAATTGCCGCGCTGCTGACGGAACTTGGCGGGCGGCGTGCCGAAGTGGCGGCTGAAGGTGCGCGACAAATGGCTGGCGTCGTGGAAACCGCAGGCCTCGGCGATGTCGGCCATCGCCCGGCCGCCGGCCAGCAGCATGGTGCGCGCCTGCTCCAGCCGCATCTTCATCAGGTAGCGGTGCGGCGGCAGGCCCAGCGCCAGGTGGAACTCGCGCGAGAAGTGCGCCTCGCTCATGCCGCACAGCGCCGCCAGGTCGCGGTTGCTGACGCCGGTGGCCAGGTTGGCGCCCATGTGGGTCAGCACGCGCCGCAAGCGTCCGCCGCCCAGCGTGCTGGACTGAGGCGCCGCCGCCGGCCGGCTGTAGTGTTCCAGCAGATAGCTCAGCAGCGCCACCATCAGGCCGTCGCAATACTGCGACTGCAGCGGCCCGGCCATGGCGTCGGCGTTGAGCATGCGGCGCACCAGCTCCATCACGTGGCGGTCCGAGGTGAACTGCTGGGCGCCCAGGCTCAGCGGCGTTTCGCGCAGCCCGTTCAGGTTGTCGATCAGCGCGGCCGGCACGAACAGGTTGACGATGTCGCAGCTGCTCAGCCGGCTCCACTGGCTGGCGCCGCTGGGTGGGCAAATGCGGAAGCGCTCGGCCGCGATCACCCCGCCCCACACCGGCTGGCCGTGCAGCCAGATGCGGGCGTCGACCGGCTCCAGCATGATGGCGATGCGGTAGTCGTTGGGGTGCGAGCTGATGGTCTGGATCATCGCGTCCGGCTGGTTGCTGGTCCAGCGCACGATCGAGGCCCGGGAACTCGGCAAGGGACCTATGCAGGTATGCAGCGGTGTATGAACGCCACTGCGCAGGAACCAGTCTTTCAACACTTCGGTATTGTCTATCGCGGTACCCATGGGCTCGTCTCGGCAAATGGCTGAGCGCCGATTATCGAGCGCGGTAGTCTTGATGTCAAATCATCAATGCGTACTGTCTCGCCCCCGCGTGGCGCGCATGCGTCGCCACTTTTCGCTTTCCTGGCATATAATTCCCGCTCCACACATGAGGACCTACCCGAAATGAACACGCTCGCTTAATCGCCCTCTCCGGGCACACGTCAGATCTGCCCCTTGATTCGATTTATCGCGAGCGTACTCATGTCCATGATTCAGCTGCAAGGCCTGGGCCTTGCCTTCCCACATAAAATCTGTTTTTCCGCCTTCAATGCCACCGTCGAATGGGGGCAACGCATTGCCATTGTCGGCGACAATGGCAGCGGAAAATCGTCCCTGCTAAAACTCATCGGCGGCCTGCTCGATCCCGCCGAGGGCAGCGTGCGCGCCAGCCCCGGGCTTGGCATCGGTTACCTGGCCCAGGTGCAGCACGGCGACCAACAGTTGAGCGGTGGCCAGCGCGTCAACCGGGCGCTCAGTGCCGCGCTGGCCTCGGCGACCGACCTGTTGCTGCTGGACGAACCGACCAACCACCTCGATGCCGACAACAAGCGTTCGCTGGCGCGCATGCTCAAGGCCTTTTACGGCGCCGTGATCCTGGTGACGCACGACGAGGCTTTGATGGACCAGGTGTGCGACACGATCTGGTCGATACGCTCCGGGACCATTGAAGTCTTCACAGGAAAATATTCCGACTATCTGGCGGAACGGCAGCGTCAGCATGCCTCGCTGGAGAAGCAGCTGTCGGCCATCGCGCTCGCCAAACAGAACACCCATCAGGCATTGATGCAGGAACAGGAACGCGCCAGCCGCGCCCGTGAACGCGGCGTGAAAAACATCGAGAACCGCAGGTGGCCGACCGTGAAGTCTCCCACCAAGCTCGGCCGCGGCAACACCACGGCGGGACGCAAGCAAGCCGACATCAAGGAGCACAAGCTGCAACTGCTCGAACAGATGGAAGCGCTGCGGACCGATCCCGTGATCGTGCCGCGCTTTCACCTCGACGCGGCGCCATCGTCGCGCCACACCGTGCTGCAAATTTCAAACGGCGCGGCCGGCTATGCGCAGCCTGTGCTGCAAGGCATCCATCTGCACCTGGAGCGCGGCGAAAGGCTGGTGCTGCAGGGCGCCAACGGCAGCGGCAAGTCCACGCTGGCGCAGGCGATCATGGGCGCGGCGGAGGTGACGCGCAGCGGCGACTGGTTCACGCCGCCCCGGGACGAGATAGGCTACCTGGATCAGCACTACGCGAATATCGATCCGGACCACACCGTCCTGCAGGCGCTGCAAAGCGTCGTCCCCACGTGGGACGCGACCGCCCTGCGCGGGCATCTGAGCGATTTTTTATTTCGCCACAACGACCTGGTGCACGCGCGGGTTGCGGTCCTGTCCGGTGGTGAACGCGCGCGCCTCTCGCTCGCCTGCATCGCGGCCAAGCCGCCAACGTTGTTGATCCTCGATGAAATCACCAACAACCTGGATATGCGGATGCGCCAGCATGTGATCGAGGTGGTGCGCGCCTATCCCGGCGCCCTGGTGCTGATTTCTCACGACGAAAACTTCCTGCGGCAGATCGGCGTGCACCAGACTTTTCAGCTGGCGGGATGATGCATCCAGGCCGCGATCTGGTCGACCACTTCCTTTTCCTGGCCGATGTAGCCGTGGTAGTGGTAGCTCTCGCAAGGGTCGCCGCTGGCCGGGCCGCCGCCGGTGATCATCATCAGCTTCTTGACCGGCGAGTTTTTCAGGCCCTTCATGATCCAGTCCACCTCGTATGGACGGCAGATCAGTCGCGCTGCTCGCCCAGGTATTTTTTATAGATCGCGTTGAAGCGGCCCGAACTCTTGAGCTGCTTCAGGCCGGCGTTGAAGTCGTCGCGCACGCCCTGGTCGCGGAACACCGGACGATAATCCATCGGATTCATCTTCACGAAGTTGTGCAGCGTGACCGGCTTGTCATGGAAGTTCCTGCTCCCCTTGAGCAGCAGGCTGAAGTACTTGTAGATGTTCTTGTCGCTGAGCGCGACGTCGTAGTGGCCGGCATCCAGCGTCATCACTTGCAGCGATTGATTGTTCTGCTCGAAGTAGTGCCCGTCCTTCTTCACCTGGTTCAGCCAGCCAGGGTAGCGCTTCACGGCGCCGACAAAGGCGATGACGGTCAGGCCGCGCAGGTCCGCAGGCGTCCTGATCGAGATATTCCGGGACGTCAGCGTGATGAAAACGTTATCATAAAAGACTGCGGGATCGCCGTAGAAGGCGCCGGCCTTGCCCAGGTCTTCGCCGAGGTCGGTCATGGCGGCGTCGACGCTGCCCATCTTGAACGCCGTGGGGATGCGGGCGAAGGGATAGTATTTCGGCTTGAGTGTGTGGCCGCGGAACGCCAGCGCCTCGCGCAGGATCTCGAGTTCGATGCCGGAATCGGTTTCGGGAAAACAGAAAGGCGGGATCTTCTCGCCAAACGCCATGCTCACTTCAGCGGACATCGCCAGCCCCGGACAGGCCAAGCCCAGCATCACGGCGCCTTGCAACAGAGGCGACGCCCATTTTCTAAACAGCCACATACCCGCCATCTCCAGAATCTCATGTTGCTATCTTAACGAGTTCCCCTCTGTTTCCTCAAATGTTATTCGCCCCGTCCGGATGAAGCATGGCATCGCCTGGACGATTAAACCACAGCGGCGCTGAACGCCTCGGGCCGCCGCGCCAGCAGTTGGGACAGCCGTTGCAGACCCGCCCGCAAGCGTGCGCGGTCCCTGATGCTGCCCAGGGAGATCCGTATGGCGTTCACGGACCCGCCGCCGGTGGCGAACGCCTCCGCCGGCGTGACCGCGATGCCCTCGCTGTCGGCCGCGCGCGTAAGCTGCGAGGAATGCCAATACGGCGGTAAGTCGATCCATACATGCAGCCCGTCTCCGTCGCCGCGGTACCGCCCCGCCAGAATATCCCGGGCCATCCGGTGGCGCAGGCGCGCCTCGTCGCGTACGCCTTGCACCAACCGGCCGGCCGAACCGTCGAGTATCCACTGGGTGGCCAGCGCGGCTGTGAGGGGAGCGACCATCAGCGCAAATGATCTGAGCGCGGCCAGGAAGCGTTCGCGCTCATGCGGGTCGCGTATCAGCACGAAGGCCACGCGCAAGCCGGGCGTCAGGCATTTGGACAGCGTCGAGATGTAGTACGCCTGCTCCGGGGCGAACGTGGCGACGGGCGGCGGCGCGGCATCGGCCAGGAGCCAGTAGGGATCGTCCTCGACGATGCGCACCTGGCAGCGCCTGGCCACGCCGGCGAGCTCCTCGCGGCGACGCTCCGGCATGGTGATGGCGGTCGGGTTCTGCAAGGTCGGATTGAGGTAGACCAGCCCGGGCTTGTGCCGGTGGCAGGCTTGCTCCAGCATCCCGGGCAGCATCCCGTGCTGGTCCGCCTCCACAGCGATGAGGTGCCGGCCGAATTGGGCCGCCGCGGCACGCAAGCCGGGATAACTCATGGGTTCCGCCAGGATGACATCGCCAGGCTCCGTCAACGCCAGGATCAAGGCGGCGATCGCCGCTTGCGCACCCGGGCAGACGACAACCTGGCGGGGGTCCAGGCGTCCGAACATCGGTTCGAGCCAGTGGGCGCCAGCCTTGCGGTCGGAATCGCTTCCCCCGGCCAGGTGGTAGGTCATCAGCAATTCGTTATCCGCCCTCATCAGCACTTGCGACAGACCTTGTTTCAACATGTCGTCGAAGTCCACGCCGTCCGGCGGTGGCGGGGTATTCATGCTCAGGTCGAGGATCGGGCTCGATTCGACTTTCGGCGCCGCGACATACGTGCCGCGAGCGCCCCTGCCCTCCAGCAGGTTGCGGCGGCGGGCTTCGTCGTATGCGCGCGTGATCGTCGTCAGGTCGACCTCCAGCTGCGCTGCCAGGTGGCGCTGCGGCGGCAGGCGGTCGCCCGGCTTCAGCGACCCGTCCATTACCGCCGCCTGCAACGCGTCCGCGACCTGCAAAAAGCGCGGCCCGCCGTGCGGCGCCAATCGCGGCAACCAGGCGGGCAGGTCTTGTATGGTTCTCAACTGGGACATTTTGTCTCAATGTATGGAAATTGCTTTGAAGTAGTATGCTTCAGAACGGGCCGCAATACCATCCTTGCTTGGCAGTGAGGTAGTGCGCCTGACGATAGACAGTGTCAGTAATAGCCAGGAAATACTCAAATGATGGATTGGATCCCGATAGTCTTCGTGACGTTCAAGGCGCTCGTGCTGGGCACGGGCATGTTCTTCGCCATTAAGTGGCATTACGATCAGGGCAGGAAGCTGGAGGAGAAGCGCGCGCTGCTGCGCGCGGGCGGCAAGGTGGCCGGCATCTTCGTGGTGTCGCTGCTGGGCCTGGGACTCGCCACCTTCGTCCTGGTCAGGATGCTGGGGATGGACTTGAGCTTGCCGTGAGGGCCGCTGGTCTGCAAACTTGGAGATATAGATGCACGCACGCGCGCCATCGGCGCGCGAGGCTGGGCGCCAAGCGCCCAGCAGTCGGGCGATTCGGAGAGGGCTGGGCTTGCAAGCCCAGCCCTTCGAATCTCACCGCTTCCGTCCGAAAATGCAAAAACCGCCCAGTGGGCGGTTTTTGCATTTTCTGGCGGAAGCGGTGAGATTCGAACTCACGAACAGTTTAACCCGTCGCTAGTTTTCAAGACTAGTGCCTTCAACCACTCGGCCACGCTTCCTAAGTGTGCAGCATTATACAGATTTCGCCTCCAACCGGGGCGCTATCCGGTTTGTTTCCCACATCCCAGCACTATTGTGCGATATCAAAAAAAGTTACAAAACCACATTACAATTGTTTTTTGAAAAACTTATTGCAATGTTGAGCTCGGCTGGATACTATACGGGTCAATAACCAAGTGAAACAGGTTTTTCCATAAGAAACAATGCCTTACGGAAACCTATCAAACACCCACCCAACAACCAACGAGATCCCATGAACTTTAAATCCACCATCCTGGCAGCTGCACTGCTGGTTTCCTCCGCAGTGGCTTCGGCTAACACGGCCATCACGCTGACCCCGTCGCCGACTATCGCGAATTCGTATTCCGGCACCTTCGCCGGTTATGCCACCACCAACGTCTTCGATCTGGACCTGACCCACTTCGCCAGCGCCAGCAATTTTGTCGGCCAGGTGTCGGCCAACTTCACCGGCGGCGCCGGCTATGACGTGACCGGTGTCAGCCTGGATGGCCATAGCTTCGCTCCGATCACCAATGTGTCCTTCGGCAACAACGGCTTCGATTACTGGCTGCTGCAACTGCCAACGCTGAGCAACACCGTGCACCA
Organism: Duganella vulcania; assembly: GCF_009857655.1. Classification (NCBI taxonomy): domain Bacteria; kingdom Pseudomonadati; phylum Pseudomonadota; class Betaproteobacteria; order Burkholderiales; family Oxalobacteraceae; genus Duganella; species Duganella vulcania. The sequence continues at coordinate 9,601 of NZ_WWCX01000118.1, read as the reverse complement.
CATCACCGTGACCGGCACCCCACTGGTCAACACCCAGGGCTTCGTCGGTTCGCTGTCGTTGAACGTGACGCCTGTACCTGAACCAGAAACCTACGCGATGCTGATCGCCGGCCTGGGCCTGGTTGGCTTCATGGCACGCCGCCGCAAGGCATGATGCAACGCCGGGCGCCCGGCGTCCGGTGCACGCAATAAAAAACAGACCTCGCGAGGTCTGTTTTTTTTCGCCTGCCGCACCCGCTCAGGCGGCGCGGCTGGCCTGGTCCGGCGTCCAGTTCTCGCGCAGCGCCTGCTCGAACGCGCCGGCCTCCAGCGGCCGCGAGAACAGGTAGCCCTGCACCTCGTCGCATCCCGAGTTCTTCAGGAAGGCCAGCTGCTCGACCGTCTCCACGCCTTCGGCGATCACCTTGTGCTTGAGCTGCTGGGCGATGCTGATGATGGTGTTGGCGATCGCGCAGTCGTTGGCGTCGGCGGGGATGCCGATGGTGAACGAGCGGTCGATCTTGAGCGTGTCGATCGGGAAGCGCTTCAAATAGGAGAGGCTGGAATAGCCGGTGCCGAAGTCGTCCAGCGACAAGGTCACGCCCAGCGCGGTAATGCGGTCCATGATGCCGATCACGCGGTCGATGTTGTTCATCAGCGTGCTTTCGGTGATTTCCAGCTCCAGCCACGACGGCTCCAGCCCGTAGCGCGTCAGCGTGTCCTGCACCCGCCCCGGCAGCGCGGAGGTGAACTCGCGCGCGGAGACGTTGACCGCCAGCCGGATCGGCGGCAGGCCGGCGTCCTTCCACACCTTGGCCTGCGCGCAGGCCGCCTCCAGCACCCATTCGCCGACCTGCACCACCAGCCCGGTGGCTTCGGCCAGCGGGATGAACTCGGCCGGCGGCACCAGGCCGCGCACCGGATGGCGCCAGCGCACCAGGGCTTCGGCGCCGATGATCTTGCCGCTGTCGATGCTGAACTTGGGCTGGTAGTGCAGCAGCAGCTCGCCGTTGCCCAGCGCGTGCCGCAGCCCCGATTCGATCCGCATGCGCTCCTGCATGCCCTGGTTCATGTCCTGGCTGTAGAAGGCGACGTGGTCGCCCTCGGCCCCGCCCTCCTGCTTGGCGCGGTACATGGCGATGTCGGCCAGCCGCAGCAGGGTCTCGGCATCGCCGCCGTCCTGCGGGTAGACGCTGATGCCGATGCTGCCGCCCACGCGCAAATCGTGGCCGTCGATCAGGATCGGCGTGTTCAAGGTGCCCAGCAGCTTTTGCGCCACCATGCTGGCCTCGAAGTGCTGGCCGATGTCGAACAGGCCGACCGCGAATTCGTCGCCGCCCAGCCGCGCCACCAGGTCCTGGTCGCGCAGCACCGCGCGGAAGCGGCGCGCCACTTCGCACAGCAGCTCGTCGCCGATCTTGCGGCCCAGCGTGTCGTTGATCAGCTTGAAGCGGTTGAGGTCGATGAACAGCACGCAGCCGTGCAGCTTGCTGCGTTGGGCCACGGTCAGCGCCTGGTCGACCAGCTTGGTCAGCAGCGAGCGGTTCGGCAGGTTGGTCAGCGCGTCGTAGTAGGCCAGGTGGTGGATGCGCTCCTCCGCCATCTTGCGCTCGGTGATGTCGGTCAGGTAGGCGATCAGGCCGATGGCGCGGTCGTTGATGTCGCGCAGCGGCGACAGCGACAGGCTGGCCCAGAACACCTCGCCCGATTTCTTTTTGCGCCGCACCTCCATCAGGCGCCCGCCCTGCTCCAGGAAGGTGTCGTCGAAGCTTTCGTCCTCGTCGTGGTACAGGAACAGGATGTTGCGCCCCACCGCTTCCACCGCGCTGTAGCCGAACAGGCGCTCGGCGCCCTTGTTCCAGCTGATGATGAAGCCGTTCATGTCCATGGTCAGCACGGACTCGTGGATGTGGTCGAGGATCTGCGCCTGGTGCTGCAGCTGCGATTCCACCTGCACGTAGGCGTGGGTGGAGCGCTGCGCCAGCGCGTGCACCTGCAGCACGCTGCCGGCCAGGTTGGCCAGGCTGGCCAGGTGTTCGCGGTCGAGCGCGCTGTACTGCGCGCGCCCGGACACCACGAAGCGGCCGAAGTATTCGTCGTCGAAGACGATGTCCTGCGTCAGGCTGGGCACGGCGTCGTCGTTGGCGGCCAGCACCTCGACCACCGGCGGCTTGAGCAGCATGGCGTGGGTGTCGGCCGGCAGGAATTCGCCCAGCGGACTGTTCATGACGCTGCGCACGATGCGCCCCAGCTCCTCGGCCAGCGCCGCTCCGCGCAAGCGCAACACCGCGTCGCACAAGGCCGCGCTGTTGTTCAGGAAGTCGGAGACGGGATGCGCGACCATCGCTTAGATGTTCCTGCTGACCTGGATCGCCCAGTGGTAGGCCTGTAGCTGCGCCTCCCAGTAGGTCTCGTGCTCGATGCCGGCCCGGTCCAGCGCGGCGCGGTCGTGGCGCTCCACCAGGGACAGCAGCTCGCCCAGCGGGCCGCCGCGGTCCAGCAGCGCCATCACCACGTCCAGGTCGAGGCTGAGCGCGGCGACGATTTCCGTCATCGGCATGCCCAGCAACACGTCCAGCAGCGAGAACACGCCGGCCACGAAGGCCATGTCCTGCTGATCGCGTTCCCAGCCGAGCGCCTTGCCCAGCGCTTCCATCTGCGCCGCGCGCACCGCCGCCAGCGGCAGCAGCGGGTTGGCCAGGCCGTCGTCCTGCTGGCGCGCGTACAGCAGCAGCTGCAGCCAGCGCTGCAGCTGGCGCCGGCCCAGGACGTTGATGGCCTGGCTGAAGCTGTGGATCGGGGAGCTGAGCGCGAACGCGGCCGAGTTCACCAGCTTGAGCAGGTGGTAGGACAGCGCCGGATCCTGCTTGAGCAGCACTTCCAGCTCGCGCGAGTCGGCGTCGCGCGCCAGCAGGCCCAGCAGCGCCAGCAGGCGCTTGCGCGAGGTGCCGTCGCCGGTGCTGGCGTCGTGCGGGGGATGCAGGGCGAAGTCGCCGGCGAACCAGCTGAAGCCGGCCTTGGCGCATTCGGCGATGCGCTGTTCGCTGCCCATGCCGGTGGCCAGGTGCGGGCCCGGCTGGGCCACCAGCGCCAGCACCGGCGGCAGCGCCTGCGCGGCGTCGACCATCAGCGACTTGGCGCCGCACAGCGTGGCGGCCATGCCGGCCACGCCTTCGATCATGATGCGGTAACCGGCCTCGGCGTAGCTGGCCAGCTTCTTTTGCACCGCAATCTCGGCGCAGGCGTCGGCCGGCACGCGCAGGATCACGCGGTTGGGCGGCAGGGTTTCCAGTTGCGACAGCTCCAGCAGGGCCGGCTGCGGCACCGGCAGGATGCAGTCGAGGGGCGCCAGGGCGGCGAACACATCGGGCGTCTTGAGCAGGGTGAGCGCGGCCTGGAAGGCGTCGCCCGAGTCGGCGGACAAATCAAAGGTCAGGGCCACCCACTCGTTGTGAGCGTTGGACACCGCCTGCAATTCCACCAGTGGAAACTCAATTACCATAGGAAAGTATTGTTATTTTCGATACGACCAGTATAGAACCAATTTATCGCGCGGGAAACATTTTCTTATATACAATTGCAGATACACAACCCGTGCAGGAATATAGCAGATATTGCCGCACAAACACGCACTGTTAGAAATTGCTTAACGGAATTAGAAGCGCTGCTCGGGTTTTACAACAGCCTGCGCTTTACACCTTGCATTTTACTGCGCATGCTGGACCGCAAAACGGATCAGCTCGGCCTGCCCTTCGATGCCCAGCTTGCGCTTGATGTTGAGGCGGTGGGTTTCCACGGTGCGCACGCTGAGGTCGAGCGCGCGGGCGATCTGCTTGTTCGATTCGCCGTTGGCGATGTGGCGCAGCACCTCGTGCTCGCGCGAGGTCAGCTGGTTGTCCTGGGTGTGCGGCTGGGCCAGCTGGCGGGCCAGCGCGGCGCTGTAGTAGATGCCGCCGGACATGACGGTCTCGATCGCCACCACGATGTCCTTGCCGGGCGCGTCCTTGAGCACGTAGCCGCGCGCGCCGGCCTGGATCGCCTGCGACACGTATTCCAGCTTGTCGTGCATCGACAGGATCAGCACGGCGATGCGCGGGAACGCTTGCTTGAAGCGGGCGGTGGCTTCGATGCCGTTGGCGCCGCGCATGTTGATGTCCATCAGCACCAGGTCGATGTCGCAGCGGGCGGCCTGCTCCAGCGCCTCGGCCGCGCCGCCGGCCTCGGCCACGACCTCGAATTGCGGCATCGCCTCCAGCCGCGCACGCAGGCCGTCGCGCACCAGGGGATGGTCGTCGACCAGCAGGATTTTGATGGTGGCTGTCATGTCTTTAATCTTTATAAACGGTATGAACGGTATTAACTGTATTAGCTATTGTTGCCGGCGAACGCGGTGACCACCGTGCCGTCGGCCGACGAGGCGATGTCGAAGCGGCCGCCGATGGCGTCCATGCGCTCCATCATGTTGCGCAGGCCGATGCCGCGCATCGGATGCAGCGCGATGCCCTCGGCGTCGAAGCCGTTGCCGTCGTCGCGGATGCGCAGCGTCACGCCGCCGTGTTCGCCAGTCAGCGCGATGTCGATGCGGTGGGCGCCGGCGTGGCGCTCGATGTTGGTCAGCGCCTCCTGCGCCAGGCGGAACAGCACGGTGTTGGCCACGTCCGGCAGCTCGTCGGTCACGCCGGTCGCCTCGAAGTGTACCGGGGTTCCGCTGCTGAGCGTGTACTCCTGGCCCAGGTGGTGCAGCGCGGCCGCCAGGCCCAGGTCGTCGAGGATGGCCGGGCGCAGGTTGTGCGAGATGCGGCGCACCTCGCCCATCACGTTGTTGAGCTGCTCGGCCGCGTGCTCGAAGGCCGCCTGCGCGGCCGGCTGCTGGCCGTTGCCCGCGCTCAGGCGGATGATGCCGGCCTCGATCTGCAGCTTGATCGACACCAGCCACTGGCTGATGCCGTCGTGCAGGTCGCGCGACAGCCGCGCCCGCTCCTCCTCCTGCGACTCGACCACGCGCTGGGCCAGCACCTTGAGCTTGGCGTCGGCCACGCGCAGCTCGCTGATATTGAGCGCCAGCCCGGAGCTGGCCACCGCCACCGCGGCCGCGATGGCGATCGCGGCGATCCACAGCATGGTGTTGTGGATGTTGCCGGACTGCTGGACGTCGATCTTGGCCAGCGCCTGGTCGACGTCGTCCAGGTAGATGCCGGTGCCCATCATCCAGCCCCATTTCGGCATCGGGATCACATAGCCCAGCTTGGCGCCGGACTTGTGGGTCGAGGGCTTGACCCAGCGGTAGCGCTCCAGCCCGCCGCCGGCGCGCGCGCGCGCCAGCAGGTTCTGGATGGTCGGCTGGCCCAGCTCGTCGTGCAGCCCGTACAGGTTCTTGCCGACCAGCTCGGGCTGGCGCGGATGCATCAGCGTGTTGCCCTGCATGTCGTAGACGAAGAAATAGCCGTCATCGCCATAGCTGAGCGAGGACAGGATGCGCTTGGCCTCGTCGCGGGTGGCCTGGTCGTCGCGGCCCGATTCGTACAGATGGGCGATGGAGTGCGAGGCCAGCGCCACGTAGTGCCTGAGCTCGGCCTCCTTGCTGCTCAGGTAGGCTTGCTGGATGGTGTTGCGCTGCTGCTGGGCCAGCAGCACCGACTGGTGGCGCACCGCCAGCGCGATGGCGATCAGCGCCAGGATCAGCGGCGTGATGGCCAGGAATATGACTTTTTGCCGCAACTTCATGACGTGGGTCCCGAATTATTCTTCTGTAGCGCGATTCTACGCTCCCGCCGCCGGCGGCTGCTACGTAGTTATACCGAGCCATAGTGCGTATTGCTGCGCTTGCGGCGGATATCAGCTTCCTGAATACTGGTCATAAGCTGCCAGAATTGAAAGCCTGGCGAAAGCTGGAGCTCGATCAGTTGAGAGCAGCACCCAAAACTTTGGAGGAAGCATGAAAACACTGCACCATACCGCGCCCCCCACGCTGGCCAGCCGGCTCGGCTGGGCCGCGCTCGCCCTGTGCGGCGCCGCGGCGCTGGGCGTCATCGCGCTCAAGCGCGGCGAATCAATCAGCGCCATCTGGATCGTCATCGCCGCCGTCTGCGTCTACCTGATCGCCTACCGCTTCTACAGCCTGTTCATCGCCGACAAGGTGCTGGGCCTGGACGCGCGCCGCATGACGCCGGCCAACAAGCTCAACGACGGCCTCGACCACGTGCCGACCAATAAGTACGTGCTGTTCGGCCACCACTTCGCCGCCATCGCCGGCGCCGGCCCGCTGGTCGGCCCGGTGCTGGCCGCGCAGATGGGCTACCTGCCCGGCATGCTGTGGATCCTGGCCGGCGTGGTGTTTGCCGGCGCGGTGCAGGACTTCATCGTGCTGTTCATTTCCATGCGCCGCGACGGCCGCTCGCTGGGCGACCTGATCAAGTCCGAGCTGGGCCAGGTCCCCGGCATGATCGCGCTGCTGGGCACCTTCATGATCATGGTCATCATCCTGGCGGTGCTGGCGCTGATCGTGGTCAAGGCGCTGACCGGCTCGCCGTGGGGCAGCTTCACCGTCATGGCCACCATCCCCATCGCGCTGTTCATGGGCGTGTACACCCGCTACATCCGCGTCGGCCGCATCGGCGAAGTGTCGGTGATCGGCTTCATCCTGCTGATGGCGGCCATCTTCGGCGGCCAGATGGTGCAGGAAAACCCGGCGCTGGCGCCGATGTTCACCTTCACCGGCACCGAGCTGACGTGGATGCTGATCGGCTACGGCTTCATCGCCTCGGTACTGCCGGTGTGGCTGCTGCTGGCGCCGCGCGACTACCTGTCGACCTTCCTCAAGATCGGCACCATCGTCGGCCTGGCGCTGGGCATCGTGGTGGTCGCCCCGTACCTGAAAATGCCGGCCATGACCAAGTTCATCGACGGCACCGGTCCGGTCTGGGCCGGCTCGCTGTTCCCGTTCCTGTTCATCACCATCGCCTGCGGCGCCGTGTCCGGCTTCCACGCGCTGATCTCGTCGGGCACCACGCCCAAGATGATCGAGAATGAAACCCACGCCCGCTTCATCGGCTACGGCGCGATGCTGATGGAATCGTTTGTCGCCATCATGGCGCTGGTGGCCGCCTCGACCATCGAGCCGGGCGTCTACTTCGCCATGAACAGCCCGGCCGCGCTGCTGGGCACCACGGCCGAGTCCGCCGCACACGCGGTCTCGCAGATGGGCTTTTACATCACGCCGGAAATGCTGACCCAGACCGCCAAGGATGTCGGCGAGCACTCCATCATCTCGCGCGCCGGCGGCGCGCCGACCCTGGCCGTGGGCATGGCGCAGATCCTGTCGGGCGTCATCGGCGGCAAGCTCATGATGGCCTTCTGGTACCACTTCGCCATCCTGTTCGAGGCGCTGTTCATCCTGACGGCGGTCGACGCCGGCACCCGCGCCGGCCGCTTCATGCTGCAGGACTTGCTGGGCGCCTTCGTGCCGGCCATGAAGCAGACCGAGAACGTGTTCGCCAACCTGACCGCGACCGGCCTGTGCGTGGCGGCCTGGGGCTACTTCCTGTACCAAGGCGTGGTCGATCCGCTGGGCGGCATCAACACGCTGTGGCCGCTGTTCGGCATCGCCAACCAGATGCTGGCCGCGATCGCGCTGATCCTCGGCACCTGCGTGCTGTTCAAGATGAAGCGCGCCAAGTTCGCCTGGGTGACCATGGTGCCGACCGCGTGGCTGCTGATCTGCACGCTGACCGCGGGCTTCCAGAAGATCTTCGACGCCAATCCGAAGGTCGGTTTCCTGGCCCACGCCGCCAAGTACCAGGCCGCCTACGCGGACGGCAAGCTGCTGGCGCCGGCCAAGTCGGTGGCGCAGATGCAGCAGGTGATCTTCAACGATTACCTGGACGCCTCGCTGGCCGGCTTCTTCGTCATCGTCGTGCTCAGCGTGCTGGTGTTCGGCATCCGCACCGTGATGGTGGCGCGCGCCTCGGCCAAGCCGACCGCGCAGGAAAGCCCGATGGTCCTGATGCCGACGGTGCAGTGATGCTGGGCGAGATCGCCAAGGCTGGCCGCTATCTCGGGCAAAGCATGCGCCTGATGATGGGCCTGCCCGAGTACGACACCTACGTCTCGCACCGGGAGGCCACCCATCCGGGCGAGCCGATGATGAGCTACGAGGAGTTCTTCCGCGAGCGCCAGGAAGCCCGCTACGGCGGCGCGGGCAAGCGCGGCGGTTGCTGCTGATGAAAGGCCGGTTCCAACGAACCGGCTTTTTTTTATTTTGGTGGGGAACTTCCCTGCCGACCTCCGTGTCTAACTCCGCTGAGCCGCGTTGCCGGCCATTCCCGGGAGACACATGTCGCATCCTTTCTCATACCAACAGGCGTTCGCGCGCAACATCGGCTGGCTGACGCCGGCGGAACAGACGGTGCTGCGCGGCAAGCGCATCGCCATCGCCGGCATGGGCGGCGTCGGCGGCGTGCACCTGCTCACGCTGGCGCGGCTGGGCGTGGGCGCCTTCCACATCGCCGATTTCGACACCTTCGACATCGCCAATTTCAACCGCCAGGTGGGCGCCGCCATGTCCACCTTGGGCCGGCCCAAGGTCGAGGTGCTGGCCGAAATGGCGCGCGACATCAACCCGGAACTGCAACTCACCAGCTTTCCCGGCGGCGTCAACCGCGACAACCTGGCCAGCTTCTTCGAGGGCGTCGACCTGTACGTGGACGGCCTGGACTTCTTCGCCTTCGGCGCGCGCCAGGCCACGTTTGCCGCCTGCGCGCGGCTGGGCATTCCGGCCATCACGGCGGCGCCGCTGGGCATGGGCACGGCGGTGCTGAACTTCCTGCCGGGGCACATGACGTTCGAGGAATATTTCGGCTGGGGCGAGCTGCCGGACGAGGAAAAGGCGCTGCGCTTTCTGGTCGGCCTGGCGCCGGCCGGGCTGCACGCCGGCTACCTGGTCGATCCGTCCAGCATCAACCTCAGGGAGCAGCGCGGGCCGTCCACCATCATGGGTTGCCAGCTGTGCGCCGGCGCCGCCGCCACCGAGGCGCTCAAGATCCTGCTGAACCGCGGCCCGGTCGACGCCGCGCCGCGCGGCTACCATTTCGACGCCTATCGTAACAAACTGGTCCGCACCTGGCGCCCGGGCGGCCACCGCCACCCGCTCCAGCGGCTGACCATGATGCTGGTCAAGCGCCGGCGCGGAGATCAATCATGAGCAAGATGGAACAACACCTGGACGCCACGCTGGAACAAATCCTGGAACTGGCGCGCTGGGCGCCCAGCGGCGACAACACCCAGCCGTGGCGCTTTGAAATCCTCGACGCCCGCCGCCTGATCGTGCACGGCCACGACACGCGCGACCACTGCGTCTACGACCTGGACGGCCATCCCAGCCAGATGTCGATCGGCGCGCTGCTGGAGACCATGGCGATCGCCGCCAGCGCCCACCAGCTGGAGATGCAGGCCACCCGCCACAACGAGGCGCCCGAGAGCCGCCCCACCCTCACCGTCGAGTTCACGCCGGCGCCCGCCGCACGATTTTATGGCCGGAACCGTGGTGGTCTACACCCCATGATGAAAATGAGCGTAGCCCGACTAGTCAAATTGCTTGGCCCAGCGATGCTGGCCGCGTCCCTGC
>NZ_WWCX01000117.1:0-16624 GCF_009857655.1 Duganella vulcania | reverse complement strand
AGGGTGCGGTCGTGGTCACCGGCGGGCGTGGCGCCAAGTCGCTGGCGCGGGCCGCAGGCAAGGCCACGGCGCAGCCGGGCGGCCGCAAATCCAAGCCGGGCCCACGCTGACGCCGGGGCGGCCATGCGCGCCGCCTGATAAAATAGCGACCTTTCCGGGCCGTCGCGGCCCGCGCACCACGTTGGAGAATTGAATGCAGCAATACCAGGAACTGATCCAGACCGTCCTCGATACGGGTAGCTGGCAAGACAACCGCACCGGCATCCGCACCCTGAGCGTGCCGGGCGCAATGATGCGCTTCGACCTGCTGAACGGCGGTTTCCCGGCCGTGACGACCAAAAAACTGGCATTCAAATCCGTGGTTGGCGAGTTATGCGCCTTCCTGCGCGCATCCAGCAGCGCCGCCGACTTCCGCGCGCTGGGTTGTAAAGTCTGGGATCAGAACGCCAACGAAAACAAGCAGTGGCTGGACAATCCCTACCGCCTCGGCGAGGATGACCTGGGCCCGGTCTACGGCGTCCAATGGCGCCAATGGCCAGGCTTCAAGCTGATCGCCATCGACCAGCCGGCGCAGATCGCCGACGCGCAAAAGAACGGCTTCCGCCTGATCTCGCAGATCGAGGATGAAGGCGTGACCAAGGTCCTGCTGCACAAGTCGATCGACCAGCTGCGCGAATGCCTGGACACCATCGTCAACAATCCTGGCAGCCGCCGCATCCTGTTCCACGGCTGGAACCCGGCCGTGCTGGACGCCGTCGCCCTGCCGGCCTGCCATCTGCTGTACCAGTTCATTCCGAATCCGGCCACGCGCGAGCTGTCGATGTGCCTCTACGTCCGCTCGAACGACCTGGGTTTGGGTACGCCATTCAATCTCGCAGAAGGCGCCGCGCTGATGCACCTGGTCGGCCGCCTGACCGGCTACACGCCGCGCTGGTTCACCTACTTCATCGGCGATGCCCACATCTACGAGAACCACATGGACATGGTCAAGGAGCAGCTGACCCGCGCGCCGTTCCCGGCGCCGCAGTTCCGCATCTCCGACCGCGTGCCGGACTTCGCCAAGACCGGCAAGTACGAACCGGAGTGGCTGGAAAAGGTCGAGCCGTCGGACTTCTCGCTGGAAGGTTACCAGCACCACGCGCCGATCACGGCGCCGATGGCGGTATGACGCGGCTGGACTTCATCCCCGGCACGCTCTGTGACGAAAGGATGTGGTCCCGTTTGACGCCGTTGCTGGGCGGCGGCTTCGAGTTCAACTACGTCCCGCTGCATCAGGCGCAGACGCGCCAGCAGATGCACGAGGTGATCGCGGCGCACAGCGCACCGTCGGCGCATCTGGTGGCGTTCTCGCTGGGCGCCTACCTCGCCATCGAGTACGCGCTGCTGCATCCCGAGCGCGTGCAATCGCTGGTGCTGATCGCGAACTCCGCGCGCGGCCTGAGCGAAAACGAAAAACAGACCCGCCGCCGCATCATCCCCATGTTGAAGAGCAGCGCCTACACCGGCATGACGCGCATGCGCCTGCGCGAGCTGCTGCATGAATCGCACCTGGGCGACCAGTCCATCATCGATATCATCCAGCAAATGGCGCTGGACCTGGGCAAGGATGTGCTGCTGGCACAGTTCACCGCGTCGATGGAGCGGCCGGACCTGATGGAGCGGCTGGCCGAAATCAAATGCCCGGTGCTGATCGTCGGCGCCGCCGGCGACCAGCTGGTCGATCCTGCCGACCTGCGCGAAATGCAGCGCCACCTGCCCGACGCCCGCCTGACCATCCACGACGGCACCGGGCACATGATCCCGCTGGAAGCCCCGCAGCCGCTGGCCGCCGACATACTGGCCTTCCAACGCGCCGCATGAAACGACTAGCCCTCGCCGCCATCGCGTTCTATCGACGCCACCTGTCGCGGTTAAAGGGTTTCTCCTGCGCGTTCCGCGTCTATACGGGGCGGGATAGCTGCTCCGCCTACGGCCAGCGCGTCATCGCCAGGCATGGCCTGGTCCTCGGCCTGATGCTGCTGAACCGGCGCATGAATGCATGCGGCGAGGTGCATCGCCAACATCGCCCGCAGGCGATGCGCGCCATGAGCGCGCGCCACCGCGCACAGGCAGGCTTTTGCGACCTGTCCTGCGACCTGCCAGACCTGTCCTGCGCCGGCGACGCCTGCGATGTCGCCTCATGCCTGGGTGACATCGCCAATTGCGACACGCGCGGTTGCGGCGACCGCTGGCGCAGCCGCAAGAAGCAGGATCCGTATGTTCGCATCAATCCCACTCAAGGACTGGAGTAGCTCAGGCCTTGACGATGATCGTGCCGGCCATTTCCTCGTGGCCGCTGCCGCAGAAGTTATCGCACAAGAAGCCGAACTGCCCGGCGGTCTCCGGCTTGAGTTTCACCTGCACCGGCTTGCCCATCACCAGATCGGCGCGGATCTTAAGGTCCGGCACACTGAAGCCGTGGGGGAAGTCCAACGCCGTTAGCTCCAGCACCACCGCCTCGCCCTTCTTCAATTCGATCACGTTCGGCGCGAAGCGGAATTTGCGCGCTTCGATCTTGATCACGCGTTCCTTGGCCTTGGCCTGCACCGCGCCAAGGGCCACCAGCGCCAACGGGGCACACATCAGCAATCTACGTTTGCTCAACATGATGGTTCATCCTTTCATTGCAGGGAATTCGGTGATTTGATAGGCCACGGGCTTGGACTCCGCCTCCACTTCGCGGAAGCCCAGGCCCTTGCCGGGCGCCGACGGGTCCCACGGCAGCGGCGTGCGTTTGTCCTGCGAACCGGGCGCCGGCAGCGGGAAGATCAACGACTTGGCCGCGTGGTGCGCAATGTGGCCGCTCATGTGGTGGTTCTCCTGGTGGATATGGCCATAGAACACCGTGACGTTCGAATACGGCATCAGCAGCGCCATCGCCTGCTCGCCGTCGCGCGTGGCCCAGTCCCATTTCGGCGCCAGGTCGAACAGCGGCCGGTGCGTCAGCACGACGATGCGCGCGTCCTTTGCCTGCTTGTCCAGGTCCGCCTTCAGCCACGCCAGCTGCGCCTCGCCGATGCGCGCGCCGGGATCGGAGACGTTGTCGATGGCGATGAAGTGCACGCCTTTATGATCGAAGCTGTAGTTCGATGGACCGAAGAACTCGTGGAACGCCGCGCCATTGTCGAGCGAAGCGTCATGCTCTCCCGCCAGAAAATGCACATCCTTGACCTTCAAGCCGCCGACGATCTGCTTGAACTCCCCCATGCGGCGGCGGCGTTCGGCCGCGTCGTCGGTGGTGTGCGTCAGGTCGCCGGTGAAGACGATGAAGTCCGGCGGGACCGCCAGCGCGTTGACGCTCTCCACCGCCTGCCGCAGCGTGTTCTGCGCCTCCGGGTTGGCCGGCCCCTTGTAGCCCCAGTGCGAATCGGACAGCTGGACGAAGTAGAAGTCCTCGTAGCCGGCTGCCGCCATCGCCTTGCCGTACAAGCCGGACATGAAGACGGCGCCGCCGCCCACTGCGCCCAGCCTTAAAAATCCTCTGCGATCGATCATGATGAACTCCGTTGTGTGATTGAAAAGCCGGCGCCGCGCCATGGCATAATCGGCGGGCACCGGTCGTACCGGCTAAAACCCGAAGCTAGGCCTGGATATTCCCGATATTTTTTTTATTTCTGAACCGGGAATAAATCCGCACCGGACGGAGTCTTCATCCACTGGACCACTGCAATGGATAAGTATTTGGGCGACGACGACAAAACCGCACGGTTCGAGGCGATGGCCATGCCGCATCTGGACGCGGCCTACAACCTGGCCCGCTGGCTGACCCGCAACCAGCACGACGCCGACGATCTGGTGCAAAGCGCCTATCTGCGCGCCTTCCGCTTTGCCGATGGCTTTCGCGGTGGCGACGTGCGCGCCTGGCTGCTGACCATCGTCCGCCACACCTACTACAGCACGCTGCGCGACGGCCAGGCACAGCGCGGCGATGTGAGCTTCGACGAGGCGCTGCATGGTGACGAAGATGACAGCGCCGATCCGGCCGCCATCGCCGCCAGCCGCGACACGGGCCGCACCGTCAACGCCGCGCTGGCCCAGCTGCCACGGGCGTTTCGCGAGGTGCTGGTGTTGAAGGAGATGGACGATCTGTCGTACAAGCAGATCGCGGAGGTGACCGAAACGCCGATCGGCACGGTGATGTCGCGGCTGGCCCGCGCGCGCAAGCAGCTGCTGGCCTATCTGAAGCACGGAGAGCAGCATGGAATCTAAGCACAGCCAGGAAAAGCTGTCGGCGTACCTGGATGCCGAACTCGATGCGGCCGGCCGCGCACAGGTGGAGGCGCATTTGGCCGGCTGCGGCGAGTGCGTCGAAGCGCTGGCGCAGCTGGAGGCGCTGCGCGGCCGGGTCGCCGCCGAGGCACAGCGCCATGCCGCGCCGGAGTATCTGAAACACCGCATCCACGCCGCGCTGCGGGCCGAGCCTGCGGACACGCCGGCACCGCGCACACCGCCGCGCACCTCGTCACGCGTGTGGCCGTGGGCATGGATCAACCTTGGCCTGGCGGGCGCCATGACGGCCGCCTTTGCCGTAACGCTGACGCTGTACCTGCGACAACCCAACGCCGACGAGCGCATCGAGCAGGAACTCGTGGCCAGCCATTTCCGCTCGCTGATGCCCGACCACCTGGCCGACGTGGCCTCGACCGACCAGCACACCGTCAAGCCCTGGTTCGCCGGCAAGCTGGATTACTCGCCGCCCGTGTACGACCTGGCCGCGCAAGGCTACGCCTTGATCGGCGGCCGTTTGGACTATCTCCAACAGCGGCCCGTGGCGGCGCTAGCCTACCGCCACCGGCTGCACATCGTCAACCTGTACATCTGGCCGGACGCCAGCGGCCACGCCAGCACGCCGCAAGCGGGCATGCGCCAAGGCTTCCACCTGCTGCGCTGGACGCAGGACGGCATGCGCTATTCAGCCGTGTCGGACATCAATCCGCAGGACCTGGCACAATTCGCCGCGCTGCTGCGCCAGAAAGTGGCACAGGCGGACGCACAGTAAAGGACACGACTTTTCGCTGCGGCATGGTATTGTGGCTTGTTTATTCAACCACATTAAGGCATGAACAAGAAATTGATAGGATCCGCCGGCGCGCTGGCCGCAGTCGCAGTGGTGGTATTGGCGGCCAACCGCCGTCACGCCGAGGCCCCCGTAGCGCCCACTCCACGGGTCGTGGCCGAGGCGCCGGTTGGCCTGAAGGCGCCGCCAGTGACCACGCCCGCCGCCGAAGAACCGCCGGCCGATGGCATGGAAGTCACCCAGACGCTGAAGGGCAAAGACTTCCAGCTGGAGGTGACCGCGCCACCGATAGAAACCGTCCGCTATCTGTCCATCACCATGGAAAATGGTCAGGCGATCGACAAGGTCCAATCGCTGCACGGCAGCGAGGCCAGCCCGATTTCCGACAACACGTTCGCACCTGGCCATACCTTCTCGCTCAGGTCACTGATACCTGGCGATGTGCGCGAGCAGATCGTCTGCAAAGGCACGCAAATGCTGAGCCGCGGCGAAGGCATGCTGGGCCACTACATGATGTACCGCATTGAAGGCGACACGCTACGGGAGCTGATCCAGGTCATCGTCGAACGTGACCGCGAAGACGGCAACGGCCCGCCGCCGCAAAAACTCAAGGCCACCGTCGAGGAAACCATGCGTGACGGCCAGCCGGCCATCATCTACCGGGTCAAGGTGGAGAAGCAGCCGGAGCGCACCATCATTTTCCACTGGAACGGCAAGATCTTTGAGGACCCGACCGGCGAATACGCGAAGATCGAGTCCGAATACAATCCCTGATGATGAAGCGCGCCACCCTCGCCGCCATCGCGGCCTATCAACGCTATCTGTCGCCGCTGAAGGGTTTCAGCTGCGCATTCCGCGTGCACACGGGCCGCGACAGCTGCTCGCAGTACGGCAAGCGCGCCATCGGCCGGCATGGCGTGGCGGCCGGCCTGCTGCTGTTGAAGCGGCGCATGGAGGATTGCGGCCACCTGCACCACCGCCACCCTCAAGCCATCCAGCGCCCGGCGCTGAGCGCGCGCCACCGCCTGCAAGCCGGCTTTTGCAGCTGGGGCGAGGTGTTCGAATTCGGCTGCGACTTCTTCACCGGCTGGGCGCGCGACGCACGCTGCTGCTCGTGGCGCTACAACACCTCGCCGACCGAGGACGACGACAACTACCCCGGCAACACGCCGCGCCGCGCGCGCCGCAAGAAATCGGCCACGCCGAAAAAGCCCAAATTGAACGATAATGTCGGCTCCGCACCTTCAGCACCGGATAGCACCGACAAATGAGCACACTGACCATCATCGTCGCCATGGACGCCCAGCGCGGCATCGGCATCAACAACACCCTGCCGTGGAAGCTGCCGGAGGACCTGGCGCATTTCAAGCGCGTGACCACCGGCCACGCCATCATCATGGGCCGCAAGACCTTCGATTCCATCGGCCGCCCGCTGCCCAACCGCCGCAACATCGTCATCACCCGCAACGCGGACTGGCGGCATGACGGCGTGGAGGCGGTCAACTCGGTCGAGGCGGCGCTGGCCCTGCTGGACGGCGCGCCCGGCTTCGTCATCGGCGGCGCCGAGATCTACAAACAGTCGATGCAGCTGGCCGACCAGTTGATAATCACCGAGATCGCCCGCACCTTCGAATGCGACGCCTTCTTCCCCGAGCTGGAAGCCGGCGCCTGGGAAGAAACCGCCCGCGAACAGCACGCATCGGCCACAGCCGATTTGCAATACGCTTTTGTTACACTGCGCCGCAAGGCGGCAGTTTGATCATCAACCCCATCAAGGAATAAAAGAACATGTCAGGCGACGGTTTTCACGTACACGGACCGCACGATCACGCGGTCGAACACGCAGCCCACGGCAGCGATGGCTTTTCGAACAATATTGCCGTCATGACGGCGATCCTGGCCACGGTGGGCGCCACCTTCGGCTACCTGGGCGGCGCCACGCAGAACGACGCGGCCCTGTTCAAGAACAACGCGGCCATCGACAAAACCCAGGCCGCCAACAGCTGGAACTACTACCAGGCCAAGTCCAGCAAGCAGAACCTGGCCGAGCTGGCCATGTCGCTGCCGGGCATCGATCCGAAGAAGTACGAGGCCGACATGGCCCGCTACAAGTCGGAAAAAGAAGACATCAAGAAGGAAGCCGAGAAGTGGGAGGAATCCTCTAAAGAGTGGAACCACAAGTCGGACGAGGCCATGCACGAGCACCACCAGTGGGCGCTGGCCACCACCGCCGAGCAGATCGCCATCTCGCTGGCCGCCATCACCCTGCTGACCCGCAAAAAATGGATGATGGGCCTGGCCTACGGCGTGGCCGGCGTCGGCATCGCGCTGGGCGCGTTTGCCTGGTTCCACGTCGATCCGGTCGGCCAGATGCTGGCCAAACTGGGCGGCGGCGCGGCCGGACATTAAGCATGTAATACCGACGTCATAGTATTGCGGCAATCTTGTCTGGATTTTTGCAATATTTTTTTCCCGCAGCGGCCCCATTTCTGCGAGAATCCCGTTCTTATTTTTTTTCTGCGGCTGCTCAACAGGCGGTCGCGCCCTAGTCCGCCCCTCCACACAAGTCAGGGGCGGCTTGCTTTTTTGGAGACATGCATGAAATTTCGTTTCCCCATCGTCATTATCGACGAGGATTTCCGTTCCGAGAACACGTCCGGCCTGGGCATTCGCGCCCTGGCCGACGCCATGGAAAAAGAAGGCATGGAAGTGGTGGGCGTGACCAGCTACGGCGACCTGTCCCAGTTCGCCCAGCAGCAATCGCGCGCGTCGGCCTTCGTGCTGTCGATCGACGATGAGGAATTCGGCGGCGGCTCGGTCGAGGAGACCGACACCGCGCTGAAGTCGCTGCGCGCCTTCGTCGAGGAAATCCGCTACAAGAACGCCGACATCCCGATCTACCTGTACGGCGAAACCCGCACGTCGCGCCACATCCCCAACGATATCCTGCGCGAGCTGCACGGCTTCATCCACATGTTCGAGGACACGCCGGAGTTCGTGGCGCGCCACATCATCCGCGAAGCCAAGTCCTACCTGGACGGCCTGTCGCCGCCGTTCTTCCGCGCGCTGGTCCACTACGCCAACGACGGCTCGTACTCGTGGCACTGCCCCGGCCACTCGGGCGGCGTGGCCTTCCTGAAGTCGCCGATCGGCCAGATGTTCCACCAGTTCTTCGGTGAGAACATGCTGCGCGCCGACGTCTGCAACGCGGTCGAAGAGCTGGGCCAGCTGCTGGACCACACCGGCCCGGTGGCCGCGTCCGAGCGCAACGCCGCCCGCATCTTCAACGCCGACCACTGCTACTTCGTCACCAACGGCACCTCGACCTCGAACAAGATGGTCTGGCACTCGACCGTGGCGCCGGGCGACATCGTCGTGGTCGACCGCAACTGCCACAAGTCCATCCTGCACTCGATCATCATGTGCGGTGCGATCCCGGTGTTCCTGATGCCGACCCGTAACCACCTGGGTATCATCGGTCCGATTCCGCTGGAAGAGTTCACGATGGAGAGCATCCAGCGCAAGATCGAGGCCAACCCGTTCGCGCGCGAAGCGAAGAACAAGAAGCCGCGCATCCTGACCATCACCCAGTCGACCTACGACGGCGTGGTCTACAACGTGGAAACGCTGCGCGAGATGCTCGACGGCCAGATCGACACCCTGCACTTCGACGAAGCCTGGCTGCCGCACGCCACCTTCCACGATTTCTACAAGAACATGCACGCGATCGGCAAGGACCGTCCGCGCGCCAAGGAGTCGATGATCTTCTCGACCCAGTCCACCCACAAGCTGCTGGCCGGCCTGTCGCAGGCCTCGCAGGTGCTGGTGCGCGAATCGGAATCGGTCAAGCTGGACCGCGACGCCTTCAACGAGGCGTACCTGATGCACACCTCGACCTCGCCGCAGTACTCGATCATCGCCTCGTGCGACGTGGCCGCGGCCATGATGGAAGCGCCCGGCGGCACCGCACTGGTGGAGGAATCGATCCTCGAAGCGCTGGACTTCCGCCGCGCGATGAAGAAGATCGACCAGGAATGGGGCAAGGACTGGTGGTTCCAAGTGTGGGGCCCGCAGGAGTTCGCCGAGGAAGGCATCGGTTCGCAGGAAGACTGGATCATCAAGGCCGAGGACGACTGGCACGGCTTCGGCAAGCTGGCGCCGAACTTCAACATGCTGGACCCGATCAAGGCCACCATCGTCAACCCTGGCCTGTCGCTGGACGGCCAGTTCGCCGAGACCGGCATTCCGGCCTCCATCGTCACCAAGTACCTGGCCGAGCACGGCGTGATCATCGAGAAATGCGGCCTGTACTCGTTCTTCATCATGTTCACCATCGGCATCACCAAGGGCCGCTGGAACACGCTGCTGACCGCGCTGCAGCAGTTCAAGGACGACTACGACAAGAACCAGCCGATGTGGCGCATCCTGCCCGAGTTCGCGGCCGCCAACCCGACCTACGAAAAAATGGGCTTGCGCGACCTGTGCCAGCAGATCCACGATTTCTACAAGGCCTACGACGTGGCGCGCCTGACCACCGAGATGTACCTGTCGGACATGATCCCGGCCATGAAGCCGTCGGACGCGTTCGCCAAGATGGCGCACCGCGAGATCGAGCGCGTCGCCATCGACGAGCTGGAAGGCCGCATCACCTCCATCCTGCTGACGCCGTATCCGCCGGGCATTCCGCTGCTGATCCCGGGCGAACGCTTCAACAAGACCATCGTCGACTACCTGCGCTTCGCGCGCGACTTCAACGAGCGCTTCCCCGGCTTCGAGACCGACGTGCACGGCCTGGTCAAGCGCGAAGTGGACGGCAAGCGCGGCTACTTCGTCGATTGCGTCAAACAATAATACCTGCCGCACAGTAAAGAAGCCGCCGGTCCTGAATGCGTTCAGGACCGGCGGTTTTTTACGTCCAACCTCGCCAAATTACGAAAAACAACGCGTTTCCAAATGGAATTATAATTTTTTTGTTGGTAAGTTCGCTCAATATCAGCCCAACTCCTTTCTAAATCTGCCAAATACTGACAATTGCCGCGCGGAATTGAAAACAGTTTTCTCTTGAAAGTCGGACTCTTCTACAATCGCGGGTTTGAAATTCCAGAAGGTAAGGTATGAAGCTCACATCTGTGAAATTGACAATCGGGCTGATACTGGCCTTGGGAACTGTGGCGTGCGGCGGCGGCGGAAGCGGAAGCAGCGGCCCCACCGATACGGGAGACCGCACGTCGTCCAGCGGCCCCATCAGCAGCGGAGCAAAATCGGGAGCAGGCCGCCTCCGCGACGGGCCCAGCGCACCGCTCACGCCGGCCATGCCGGATGCGCCGCAGCCGTCCGGGCCTGCCGTCGCGCCGCTGACGGCGACAGCCGCCTCGCATTTCCTGGCTCAGGCTACCTTCGGCCCGACCGCGGCCGAGATCGCCGCGCTCACCGGGAGCACCAGGACAAATTGGATCAACAGCCAGTTGAGCAAACCGCAGACGCTGCATCGCAACTACTTGCAGAGCCTGGCGAGCTCGCTGCCCGCTGGCACGGCACTAACGCAGAACGATATGTTTGAATCATTCTGGAAGCA
Organism: Duganella vulcania; assembly: GCF_009857655.1. Lineage (NCBI taxonomy): Bacteria > Pseudomonadati > Pseudomonadota > Betaproteobacteria > Burkholderiales > Oxalobacteraceae > Duganella > Duganella vulcania. The sequence goes on along the minus strand of NZ_WWCX01000117.1, from coordinate 5,993 downwards.
GGCTGCGACCGGTGACGACCAGTTACGCCAGCGCGTGACCTTCGCCCTCTCGCAGATCTTTGTGATCTCCCTGGTCGACGAGAACCTGCCCCGGCATGCGGCGGGCGTGGCCAGCTACTATGACATGCTGGGCCAGCACGCCTTCGGCAACTTCCGCGATCTGCTGCAGGGCGTGGCGCTGCACCCGATGATGGGCATCTACCTGAGCCATCTGCACAATCAAAAGGAAAACGGCGCCCGCGTCCCCGACGAAAACTTCGCCCGGGAAATCATGCAACTGATGAGCATCGGGCTGTATCAGCTGAATTCCGATGGCAGCCAGAAGCTCAATGACGGCAAGCCAATAGAAACCTACACCCATGACGACGTCGCCGGATTGGCCAAAGTGTTTACCGGCTGGAGCTGGGCCGGCCCGGACAAGTCGCAGAATCGCTTCTTCGGCTCCGTCGCCGATCCGGCCCGCGACTGGACGCCGATGCAGAATTATCCGGTGTTTCACTCCAGCTCGACCAAGAGCTTCCTGGGCACGCAGGTCAGCGGGGGCAGCGGCGAATCCGACCTGAAAACCGCGCTCGACACCCTGTTCCAGCACCCGAATGTGGGCCCTTTCATCGGCCGGCAATTAATCCAGCGCCTGGTCGGCAGCAATCCGAGCCCGGCCTACATCGGCCGCGTCGCGGCGGCGTTTGCCAATAACGGCAACGGCGTGCGCGGCGACATGCGCGCCGTCATCCGGGCGGTGCTGCTCGATCCCGAGGCCGTCGACAACGGCAGCGCAAAAAAACTGCGCGAACCCGTGCTGCGCCTGACGAATTGGATGCGGGCGTTCAACGCCAAGGCGGCTTCCGGCCGTTTCCAGTTTGCTTCGCTGGACGACCCGCTCACCGGGCTCGGGCAGACGCCGCTGCGTTCGCCATCCGTGTTCAATTTCTTCCGCCCTTCCTATAGCCCGCCCAACACCACCTTGTCGGCGCGCGGCCTGGTGGCGCCGGAAATGCAAATCACCGCCGAGCCTTCCGTCACCGGCTATCTGAACTATATGCAGTACGCCATTCCCCAGGGCACTGGCGTGCTACACGATATCAAGGCTGACTACAGCGCCGAGCTGGCCCTCGCGGCGCAGCCGGCGCAGCTGATGGACAGGATCAACCTGCTGCTGACGAACGGCGCCATGTCGTCCACCTTGCGCAATCAGATTATCAGCGCGCTCAACAGCGTGCCCCTTCCGGCTGCGACAGGCAACAATGCCGCGCAGCTGACAGCGGCACGCAAAAACCGCGTTTATCTGGCCATCTATCTGACCATGGCATCCCCTGAATATCTGGCGCAACACTAAGGAAACCCCAATGCATCCCGACATCTCCTCCCGCCGCCATTTTCTCGGAAAAATGCTGGCGCTCGCCGGCGGCAGCACCGTGCCGTTCACCTTGAACCTGGCCGCCATGGGCAACGCCGCAGCGGCCGGCGCCACCGACTACAAAGCGCTAGTCTGCCTGTTCCTCACCGGCGGCAACGACCATTTCAACACCCTGCTGGCCACGGACAGCGGTTCGTGGAGCGAATACCGCCGCCTGCGGGCCACCACCGGCAGCGGCTCCATCGCCCTGCCAGCGGTCGGCGCGGTGGGCGGCGTGCTGCCCATCGTGCCGAATTCGCCGCAGGCCGGACGGACGTTCGCGCTGCACCCCTCCCTGCGGCCGCTGAAGGAGTTGTTCGACGACGGACGCGTCGCTGTGCTGGCCAACGTTGGCACGCTGGTGCAACCGACCACCCTGGCGCAGTACAAGGCGCGCAGCGTGGCCGTGCCGCCCCGCTTGTTTTCGCACAACGACCAACAGGCCATGTGGCAATCCTCGCACACGGAGCAGGCAGCCGGCGCAGGCTGGGGCGGCCGGCTCGGCGACATCGTGGCCAGCGCGAACGGCAATGCAGCGTTCACCGGCATCTCCACCGCCGGCAATGCCCTGTTTCTCAGCGGGCGCACGGTGCGCCAGTACCAGTTCAGCGGCAGCTCGACGCCCGCCATCCACAATCTGGGCGGCGCCCTGTTTGGCGCGCCGGCCTCCGCCAATCCATTGAGCCAGATCGTGACCGCCGATTCCTCCGACCCGTTCCTGAAGGAACACGCGGCCGTCACCGCACGGGCGATCAGCTCCCAGGCCACACTGAGCGGTGCATTGGCGGGCATCGGCGCGGTCGCCGCCCCGCTGCCCTACATCAATCCGAACACCGGCGTGGCCGCAGTCAATCCGCTGGCGGTCCAGCTGCAGACCGTCGCCCGAGTGATCGCCAGCCGCGATGCGCTGGGCACCAAACGCCAGGTGTTTTATGTCAGCCTGGCCGGCTTCGACACCCACGATTTCCAGGCCCAGAATCAAGCCGACCTGCTGGCCAGGGTGGCCCACGCAATGGCGTACTTCGACGGCGCGATGGCGAATCTGCAAGGGGCCGACCTGCGCAAGCAGGTGACGCTATTCACCGCCTCCGACTTCGGCCGCACCTTCGCCAGCAACGGCGACGGCACCGACCACGGCTGGGGTTCGCACCATTTCATCATGGGTGGCGCGGTCAAGGGCAAGGATATCTACGGCAGCGTGCCGGTCACCGGCATCGGCCACGATCTCGATGTCGGCTCCGGTTCGCTGCTGCCGACCACCTCGGTGGACCAGTACGGCGCCACGCTGGCCAGCTGGTTCGGCCTCTCGGCCTCGCAGCTGACCGACGTGTTCCCGAATATCGGCAACTTCAGTATCCGCAACCTCGGCTTTATGGGATGATGCCGGACCGTTGTGATCCACATCATCGGCACCCTCGCCTACTCTGTGAGGATAGCCGGGGTGCGCGCGGCCTGCGCGACAGCGGCAGCGTGTCGGTGTCGGTGACCCTGCTGAACGTGGGCGCGGTGGCGCTGTGGACCGGCGGCGTGTTCGCCTCGCTGTACGCGGGCGTGCTCGATCCGCAGCTGCTGCTGGTGCCCTCGGCCGCCCTGATCGTCTGGGTGGCCAAGGCGCTGTGATCACGCCGCCACGCCCACCGTCAGCGTTACCACGTAGCCGTCGGTGGCGTTGCCGCTGACGCTGGCCATCTGCAAGGCGTAACCGTCGCTGAAGACGTTGTCGGTGGCATAGCTGATCTGCGCCAGGTTGCGCACGCTGGCGCTGTAGCCGGTGCTGGCGTAGACCTCGTTGAGCGTCGCCATCGGGAAGGTGAACTGCGACGTCTTGATGCGGTTGGCCGCGCTGCTGCTCTTGGCCAGCGTCGGGTAGACCTCGAAGTGGACATGCGTCATGCGCCCCGAATAGCAGCCCGGGAAGATGGTCTGGAAGGTGGCGTAGCCGTTGCTGTCGCTGGCCTGCACGCCGCGCAGGTAGTTCTGGTCCGTGACGCCGTTCGAATACAGCGAGTAGTTGCCGTCCCGGTCGCAATGCCACAGGTAGACTGCGTAGCCGGACAGCGCCGCGCAGCTGCCGTTGGCGTTGACGATCTGCAGCTTGATCGTCAGCGGCACACCGGCCGCCACACCGGTCGGGCCGTTGAAGCTGCTGCGGATATCGCTGCGCACCACGCCCGACTGCGTCAGCACATTGATCACGCCGCTGCTGTTGCTGTTGGTGCCGTCCCCGGGATACGGGCCGCCGGTCTCCTCGGGGATCACCGCGCACGAGCCGGTGGTGGTCGTGGTGGTGGTGGTCGGCGTGGTGGTGGCCGTGCCGGCGCTGGCGCTGTCGCCGGCCGATGAGCCGCCGCCGCAGCCTAGCACCGGCAGCGCCGAGGCGCCGGCCAGCAGCCAGCGCAAGGTCTGGCGGCGGTCGCTGGCCAGGTTCAGCATGGCGCCCAGGTCGTCCGCCAGGCTGTGTTCGTGGGTGTCATCGTGAGGATGCATCGTGTCTCCTTGGGCAACGCAAATTACGGACGCGCCGCGCGGCGGGCGTCGCCTTCGGCCTGCTTCTTGCGCTGCTCCGGAGTCAACACCGCCAGCAGCTTCTGTTCGGTACGCACATGCTGCAAGGCGATGTTCGCCATCGCGGTCGCCGCCTCCCTGGCCAGCGCGGCGGCCTTGGCGTCGTCGTACTGCTCCGCGCGGCCCAGCGCCCGCAGCGCCTCATGCGCCTTGGCGGCGGCCTTGCCTTGCTCCCGCAGATACGGCTGCTCCGCGTGCAGGATGGCGAATACCTTGTCTTCCTGCGCATCGCTCAACTCAACGCCGTGCGCGAACGGTGGGCGCCCGCCCATGCCGGGACCGGCGAACGGCGGCATGCCACCATGGAAGCCGCCGCCGGGACCGTGTTCCGGACCATCGTGGCCGGGGCCTGGTTGTCCGTCATGCCGCATCATCATCGGAGGGTGGCCGTCATCGCCGCCCTGGTCGTCGGCACGCGCCGCGCCGCCGGTAGCCAACAGCGGCAGCGCCAGGCTGGCGGCAAGCAGGATGTTGTGGACGCTGATTTTGGAGGTTTTCATTCTGTTTATCCTTGGTCGGTAGGGAGATGCCATTCTCCGGCCGCCCCATGTAAAGCGCCGTAAACCGAGGGTAAATCGATGTAAAGATGGCCGTTTTGATACTGGATTGGCAGTGGGCAAGGCGTTGTAAAACGGGGTAAAAGGCGGCCGGCAGCGCGCGCGGGACTGTTATGATCGCTCCATCGACATAGAAAGAAGCGCGCGGCATGAAGAGCAAAGTACTGCTGATAGACGACGACATCGAACTGGTGGGCATGTTCAAGGAATACCTGGAACAGGAAGGTTTCGACGTCAAGATGGTGCATGACGGCGAGGCCGGCACCGCCGAGGCCTTCACCGGCCAGTATGCGATCGCCATCCTGGACGTGATGATGCCGCGCATGAACGGCCTGGAGACGCTGCGCCGCATCCGCACCAACAGCCAGCTGCCGATCCTGATGCTGACCGGGCGCGGCGACGACACCGACCGCATCGTCGGCCTCGAGCTGGGCGCGGACGATTACGTCGCCAAGCCCTGCACTCCGCGCGAGCTCACCGCCCGCATCCGCGCCATCCTGCGCCGGTCGCAAAGCGCGCCGCTCGACAACGGCGCCGCCGCCGCACTGACCGTCGGCCAGCTGACGATGTGGCCCGAGCAGCGGCGCGCGGCCTGGGCCGGCAACAAGCTGGAACTGACCAGCACCGAATTCAACCTGCTCGAAGTGCTGGCCCGTAACGCCGGCCGCCCGGTCAGCAAGAACGCCCTGTCGGAACAGGGGCTGGGCCGCCCCCTGGCACGCTTCGACCGCAACATCGACGTCCACCTGAGCAGCCTGCGGCACAAGCTCGGCACCATCGCCGACGGCCGCTCCTGCCTGCAAACCGTGTACCGCCTGGGCTATCAGCTGATCAAGGAGTAGCCCGTGGGCCGACTGTTCTGGAAGTTTTTCGTCTGCATCCTGCTGGCGCAGCTGACCGCCATCGTCGGCCTCGGCGGCGCCGTCTGGCTCAGGAACCACAATCAGGAGGCCAACCAGCCGAAAGACCTGGACACCAGCCCACCGGCCGAGATGGCCATCAACTCGGCCGCCGCCACGCTGGAATATGGCGGCGTCAAGGCCTTGCGCCGCCTGCTGGAGAATATGGAACGGCACCGCGTGTTCGCGGTCGACAAGCAGGGCCATGAGCTGCTCGGACGTGCGGTGACCCCGTCCATGCTGCGTGAGTCGCATGCGCTGCTCAAGCAGGAAGGCAAGCGCCGCGTGGTGCGCCAGGTGGCGGGCCCGGAAGGCAAACGATTTATACTGTTTCTACCATCGCACGGCATGGATCTCGACCGTCCGCTGATGGCCGGGCTGGGTGGCGCGCAGATGGCGCTGCAAGGCGGCCCGCCGACGCCGCATGGCCAAGGCCCAGGCTTTGGTCCGGCGCCAGGCCCGCCCCCAGTGCCAGGAACGCAACCGGGCCAGGCTTACGCCCAGTCCCCAGGCGCCGACTTCCGCCTCGACCCGAGCCGCGCCGGCGCCCCGCCGGATGCGCCGCCCAACGGCCGC